>NZ_WVIE01000017.1 GCF_010091945.1 Myxacorys almedinensis A | reverse complement strand
GCAAGGTGTGGAGCCAGCGAGGGCAGCGCAAAACGGTGAGCGGAAAACGAGGGCGAGGGCGAGTCAATGTTATGGGGGGACTGCGCTACCATGACCGCCAACGACAATGCTATTTCATCGACCAAGGCAACAGCGAGAGCTTCTATGCTCAGCTTGTGAACCTCAACCAGTTTGTGGAGCAAGAATGGGTGAAACAGGGCAATGTTGCCGCAACGTTTCAGGTTCAAGGACCGAAGATTCTTCTTGTGTTGGACAATGCCAGCTATCACAAAAAGCAGGCAATGAGGGCAGAGATTGAAGCGATGCTCCCGAATATTGAACTCTACTTTTTACCTGCTTATAGTCCAGATTACAATTTGATTGAGCTAGTCTGACCTTCCTGCCAAGAGTTTATTGCTCACCGTCTGTTCCAATCGGTTGAGGAATTCAGAACGTTGCTCGACCGATTACTCAATCAAGGCGAGTTGAAGATTCGATGGAACCGGAAACTTAAGAATAAAGGAAATGCTGTGCTTGCAATCTAGATGTTGAGCAGCTTATCACCTTCGGTTATCGTGAGGCAAAACAATCCGAAAATCAAGGGTATTGTCATATAACTCAAGCTACAATTCTCCAGCAGTAAGCATTCTGCTGTATTTTCCACAGTGAAGCGTACCGTCCCTGAAGCTCTAGAAGCTGGCTGTGAGTCCCTTGCTCAATCATTTGCCCTGACTCTAGCACTAAGATTTGATCGGCTCCGACCACGGTCGATAGACGATGAGCAATGACAATCACCGTTTTGTTTTCAACTAAGCGATCGATAGCCCGTTGAACTGCGACTTCACTTTCTGTATCGAGCGCAGAAGTTGGCTCATCGAGCAGCACGATCGGTGCATCTTTAAGAATGGCACGAGCGATCGAGATGCGCTGCCGTTCTCCCCCTGATAATGCTCCACCAATTTCACCCACACGAGTTTCATATCCATTCGGTAAGCGACTGATAAAATCATGACAATTTGCAGCTTGCGCCGCTGCCTCAACTTCTACATCTGTTGATCCTGGTTTTGCAAGGCGAATGTTGTTGTAGATCGTATCGTCAAAGAGATAAACATCTTGAAAAACGACTGAAACAAGGCGCATGAGCTGAGTTGGATCGATGTGGCGAATATCAATTCCACCGATACAAATTTTGCCTTGTTGAACATCTGCATAGCGGCTAATCAGTCGTGTAATCGTTGTTTTTCCGCTTCCAGAAGAGCCAACTAATGCGGTAAAACTTCGTTCAGGACAGTGTAGCGAGATGTTTCGCAACACGGGTTCTGATTGATCAAGATAGGTAAATGTGACGCTTTCAAACGAAATATCAAACTTTTCTGGAGCTTGAGTTGGAGCAAGAACGACAAGCGGCTGGATTGAAAGTAATGCTTCAATCCGTTCTAGTGCAGCTTCTGTAATGTCAAATACAGCCGCATAGTTCGCAAAGACTGCTAATGGTTCACTAAATCGTACTGCAATGACTAAGAGCGCAATGAGAATTGGAAGAGATAGGCTTCCTTGCAGCACATAAACGCTACCCAAGGCGATGATCAAGAGAATGCCGATTTCTACTAGCGTTGCAATCATTAAGCTCGGTAGAATGACAAGCTGGTTAGTTCGAGATTGGGTTGCTCGCTGATTGGCTAATGCTTTCTGGATCTGTTGCGATCGCGATCCGACTTGTTTTGTCGCTCTCAAAACAGGCAGACCTTGAGCATACTCAATCACACGAGAGGCAGTTTCAGCATCTGCGATCGCGGTTTGTCGAGTGCCCTGACCGACAATTTTGCGAAACTGTTGATAAATTGGAATTGCTAACGGGAATGTCAGCGTTAGCGCGATCGCGAGTCGCCAATCAATCCAGAACATCACAGCAATCGTGACACAGGGAACCACTAACGTTTGAATAATGGTTAAGCACAAACTTCCTAACCATAGAACAATCTCGGAAACATTGCCGCCTAAAATAACATTGAGTTCTCCTGAGCGACGATTGGTAAGCTGTTCTAATGGAATCCGTCGCAGTTGTTCACCCAGCTTTAGGCGAGTGTCGTGAGAGATTTCATTCACCGCGTCCCAAGAGAAGGTTAGTTCTTGCCAACGGAGTACCGTCTCGATCGCGAACAGTCCGCCTGAGATTGCTAAGAGAATTCCGAGGCGCGAAGTATTAATCGGATGCTCAAACAGTGCCAGCATCAAGGGGAAAAGTAAGGCATAGATACAACCCTCTAAGACTGATGCGATCGTAGAAATCCGAACGTTTCGCTGCATCTGAGGAGCATGATCTCCTAACACTCGCAGCATCCGGCGATAGGGTTGAATCATCGTGAACTCACAGCTTGATTTTTGACTTGAACTGACCAATTCTGAGCGTGTTGATGGTTGTTCCACAATCGAGCATAGAGGCGATCGGCAGCAACTAACTCCTCATGCTTGCCTTGTTCTACAATTTGACCTTGATCGAGAACAACAATTTGATCGACTTCTCGAATCGTTGAAAGGCGGTGAGCAATGATAATCAAAGTTTTGTTTTGAGTCAGAGATGCAATCGCTTGCTGAATCAATGCCTCATTTTCGGGATCACTAAAAGCAGTCGCTTCATCTAGCACCACAATTGGATTGTCCTGCAAAATAGCGCGAGCGATCGTAATGCGTTGCCGTTCTCCCCCAGATAATCGGGTTCCTCGCTCTCCAGCGATCGTATCGTAACCCTTCGGCAGACTCAGAATAAAGTCATGTGCCTGTGCTGCCTTTGCTGCTGCGATTATTTCTGCATCGGTCGCATCGGGCTTTCCAAGTCGAATGTTTTCTCGAATCGAATCGTACAGCAGAAAGGTATCTTGAAACACGAAGGAAACCCAGGACATTAGAGTATCGTTCGTTAGCTCTCGAATATCAACGCCACCGATTTCGATCGCGCCCGTAGTTACATCCCAGAACCGAGGAATCAATCGTGCGATCGTCGTTTTTCCGGCTCCTGATGGTCCAACGAATGCCGTAATGCTGCCCGCAGGTATCTCAAGATTGATGTTTTGCAATGCTAGACGATCGCCATAGGAAAAGGAAACATCCCGAAATCGAATCGAAGCATCATTTGGCTGTCGGGTAGCATTCGACTGAGGTAATGTAGGCTCTGCAAGAATGCTTCCTAACCGTTTTGCTGCTGCACTCGATTGGTTCGTATAGTATGACAACATCATCAAAGGTCGGAAGGCTCCAATCAGATTTGGAGACAGCAAGAGAAACAGTAAAAATGTTGAAAGCTCTAGCTGATTCTGACGATAAAGCCAACTGCCAACGCTAGCGACTAACAATAGAACGGGCAAAGATTCAAACAATAAACTGCCAATCCGACCGGGAACGGCTGTTGCCCCTGACCAGGCTTTAAGCTTATCAGTGAACTCATCCAACGACTGCCGAAATCGCACAAAAGAAGTCGTTCCATCGTCAAATGTCCGAACAACCTGCATTCCCTGAACAAATTCGACAACAGAATTGTTGACTTGCTCATTTGCTAAATCATACTCCTGCCGACGTTCTTTGTAGTCCTTCATCGCAAGACTCATAAAGATAAAACCGAGCGGCGCGATCGCAACTGCAACCAGTGTCATTTTCCAATCGGCGAGGAGTAAGACGACAAAGGTTAGAATCGGCGTTGCATAAGCGCGAGCAATCAGAGGTGTACTATCTGCTACAAACGCATGAAGTCCCTTCACATCGTCTTGTACAACCTTTTTGATCGCACCTGATCCCATCGCAACAATGTAGCCAAGTGGTAACTGTGCAAGATGTTCTACAAGCTGCGTTCGGAGAATTTGCTCTAGCTTAAAAGCAGATTGATGCGAAACATAAAAAGAGAGCGATCGACACGCAAAACTGAGTGCCGTACAAAGCACCGAAATCCCAATCAACCGCCAAACTTCGCTCGATTGCGGGTTTAGTGAGAGAAGGTGATCAATCACTAAGGGAATCGGGAGGAGTGCAGCAAGTCCAGCGATTGCTCCGACAACAGAGATCGCGATCGCAGTATTGATTCCGCCTCGAACAGGTTGGATAATTTGCCAAAGACTAACTTCAGAAGTGGGAGTCGTCATCGTGTAGCACTGTAGAATGAGGTGATTTAATCTTAGAAAATTACCGCGATCGCAGATTGCTCAGAACGGATTTTCTTTCGCTTAGAACGGATCTTTTTCCAGAAAACTTATTGTTGCTGATTCTGAACTAATATTTTTGGTTGTTCTGATGTCATCCCAAATTTCTCGATCGCTCCCCAAACCGTAACCAAACAGGTCAATCCAGCAGCAATCAGAAGCGTCGGAACATATCCAAGTTTTTCACCAAGAATTCCGCCGATAGGACTCATTGCAATCCCCACGAGATAAATCGCTGAAGCCTGGATGGTGAAATCACTTCCAGCCGTTGCAGCTTCACATCGATCCATCGCGATCGTCAGTAGAATTGTGTCCGCGATCGCAGTAGCCGCACAGAACAAACAAGAAATCACAGTCAGGATCACAACATTACTGACCCCAAGTGCAGGCGGAATGAGAGTCAGGATCGCGATCGCTTGAAAGATGCCGAATGCAATCAGCGATCGCTGTCTTCCCATCCAAACAATCAAAACTCCAGCAAACAATGCCCCGATCGCTCCCATTGCAAGTCCAATCACGCCAAAAACTAGCCCAATCATTTCCAGCGAAAGCCCTCGATCCACAAGCAGCGGGCGCAATAGCACATAAGCCATCGAAACTCCAGCTAGGTAGGTTGCCATAAATCCGAGCCAGTGCCAAGTTCCAGAGTGGCGAAAAAACTGCTTGAAAGCCTGAAAATAGCTCACAGGCTCTAAATCAGATCGAGTCTGATAAAGCTTAGATTCTTGAATCAATAAAATTGGAATCATGCCGATTGCAAGCATGACTGCCATTGAAATCATTGCGTTATACCAACCAATGCGATCGAGCAAAATAAGCATCACTCCGCCCCCGATCAGTCCGCCTGCGTAGTTGCCGCTCTTTTGAATGCCATTTCCGATTCCCCGTTCTTGAGGCTCCAGCATTCGAGTACTCAGCGCATCTGCTGCAATGTCCTGGGTAACACAAACCGTGGAGAGGAGCAGCATCAGCCCAATTAAGAGCGGGAATTGAGTTTGCAGGTTGAGCGGCGCGATCGCGATCGTCAATAGAATGGCTAATACCTGAAAGAAGAGAATCCAAAATCGGTAATGACCGAATCGACGCAAACTGTAGCGATCGATCAACGGTGCCCAGAGGAACTTTAGCCCGAACGGGAGGATAACCAGGTACGTGAGACCGATCGCATCCAGTCCCATACCTTGCTGCCGCATGAATACAGGCATTCCCATCATCAGAAAAAACAGCGGAATGTATTGCGAAACATACAGGGCAACAAGGATGAACCACTTCGGATTAAACATAAGAAAATTGACAGAGTGAACTAGAAATTGAGCTTGAGTTGAACGCCATACGTCGCACGATTACCAAATGCAGCAATCACATTAGGAGGCGGAAAAACAAAGGCTTGAGTGTAGTAGCGCGTATCAAAGAGATTGTTGCCAAAGAGATAAACCCCGTAGTTCTTACCCTCATAGCCGATTCGCGCATTGACTAATGCAAAAGGGGCGCGTCGAATTTGGTTAGCATCATCAAAGAAAGTTGTTCCAAAGCCTTGCACTTCGGCTCGTGCAAAAAGACCGTTTGGACTGCGATATTGTGCTCCAACATTGTAAGTAATACGAGGAGAGTAAGTCACTCGATTGCCGCTAAAGTCAGTTCCGAGGAATGGATTCACGAACTGATTATATCGACCGTTCACATAGCCGAGACTCGCATTCAGTTCAAAGCCGGGTGCTGGTTTTGCTAATAGTTCTAGTTCTAATCCATTGATGTTGACCTGAGCATTGCTGACATCTCGAAAAATTCCATCAGGTCCTGCGGAAATGACTTGATAGTCATCAACATCTGTAATGAAATACGCAAGGCTAGCAGTCAGCTTGTTGTCGAATAAGCTCGATTTGATGCCGACCTCATAGTTCCAAGACTTCTCTGGCTGAAATTCTAGAACATTGCGCGTCTCAGCCCGCAGATTAAATCCACCTGGCTTATAACCGCGTGTAACGCTGCCATAGACCTGAACATCAGGACTGAAGGCGTACTGTACAGCAAAGCGGGGCAAAAAGACATTTTCATTCCGCTCAATATTGTTAAATACCCCAGAAAAAAAGCCAGAGGATAACCCTTCAGGAATAAATTCAGTACTGCGACTGATTTCAGCAGAGTTCGTTTCATAGCGCAATCCTGCCGTCAGGGTTAAGCGATCGCTCGGTTTCACATCAACTTGTCCAAACACCGCAAATCCGCGTTGATCTTCGTCTGAAACAATGCGCTGTGTTCCAGTGCCGATAATATTGAAGTCCTGAGTAGGTGTTGCGAAATTTGAGAAATTGAGATAGGTTCCGAGCAGCCATTTGAAGTTACGGGCGGTTTCGGGAGACTGAATGCGAAACTCCTGCGTCAAAGCTTCATTGGCAAAGGCGTAGGTGGCTGTGAAAATATCGAGCGGTGAATAGTCAGATTCCGCAAAGCCCCGTTGCTTTGAAGTGCGGTGAGTGGTAATCGAGGTTGCAGTGAAGGCTGGGTTACGATAAGCGATTCTCAGGGCTTGGCTGAAGGTATCGTTATTAAGAAAGCCTCCGGGTGTATTGTAGTCAACGCGATAGGGATTCGCAGCGTCGATCGCGGAGAAAACGCCATCCCCATCTTGAGCAGAATTAGCAGCAACTCGGAGTGAGATATCCCAGTCTTCAGAAGGTGTCCACAGCAGTTCTGCCCGTCCATTGAGCGATCGCTGTCTACCTACTGTGTCATCATTCAAGAAGCGATTGAAAAAGTAACCATCGGTCTGCCGAAAAGACCCTGCTAATCGAAAACTGAGTTGATCGGGGATCACCGCATCACTGAGCGATAGACCGAGTTCTTTTGTGTCATAGCTACCATAACCCAGAATGGCTCGAATCTCTGGCTGGTTCGTCGGTCTGCGGGTAACAATATTGACAACCCCCGCTTGGCTGTTGCGTCCATACAAAGTACTTTGAGGACCGCGCAGGACTTCAATGCGATCGACATCAAACAAGTCAAAGTCAATGAAGCCCCCGTACTCATAGGGAACATCATCGACGTAAAACCCAATCACATCTTTTTGAGACAGAAAGTTCGAGTTGCTCAAACCTCGCACACTGTAGAATGTAAAAACTCGCGCAGTGTTTGCTGAAAATGCAGAGAAGTTGGGAGTCCGATTCGCAATATCTTGAACGCTTCTGATGCCTGCGTCTTGGATCTGCTGACTATCGAGAACGGTTAAGCTAATCGGAACATCTTGAGCGCGTTCTGGGCGCTTCTGAGCGGTAACCGTCACCTCTTCTTCAGGTTCAAATGCCAACACGCTGAAGATAGCTCCCGATGCAGATTGCATAATCTCTCCGTCTGGAGCGTCGCTAGTTCCCGTAATGATGACTTGTACAATGTTGTTTGGAGTTGCGATCGCTTTAACTGATGCAATTCCAGCAGCAGGCTTATCTTGCTGAAAGGGTCGCTGCAACTGAGCATTAGCAATCTCAAAAATTAAAGCATTTCCGCTCAGTCGTGAAGTTGCTTTGAGCGATTCTCCCTTTGCAGTCTCTAAAATCAGTTGAAGCCCTTCCCTAGTCGGATTTAGCTTGATTCCGGTGATGATGGTTGGTTGAGATTGAGCGATCGCTTGCTGTTGAAGTTTATTATTCCAATCTTTCAGCGTTGTACTAGGTTGCTCAACTTCTCTCACACGCGGCACTAGAGCTTCTTCAGCTTGCGCGGCTTGTGCAGCTATCACGCTTACTATCCCTAGGAACCAAGCAATTTTGCTCATCAGTCTTTCTCACACAAGGCTTCTAAACAAATCGAGAATGATTATCATTCCTACTCATTTAGACTGATCTTAGAGGGATGAGGCTAAAACTGCTAGTATCTAGACGGATCGAGATCCTCTCTAAACGGATCTATTTGTGAATACAAGCACTTGGCAAAACTCCGAACTGCCGCTTGAATGCCAGCGAGAACTGAGTCGGGCTGCTATATCCAACTATTCGCGAGACTTCTGAAACACTAAGCTTACCTTGTGCTAATAATTGTCTTGCTCGCTCCATCCGCTGCGATCGTAGATATCCAAATACAGTCGTTCCGAAGATTTCCCGAAAGCCTTGTTTCAGTTTGTAATCATTCAAGCCAACTTGTCGAGCTAATGCCAGTAGCGATGGCGGATGCTCCATATTGTCGAGCAAAATGGATCGAGCAGCATGAATGCGATCGCGATCTTGACCTCTCAAAACTGATGTAGACGAGTCTGTTGTCTGAACTTGTGCAAGTTTCAGAACAATCAACTCAACAACTTTACTTTCGAGATAGAGATGCCGAAGCTTTCCTTGATAAGGGCAATGTAAAAGTTGATGCAAGACCATTTCCATCTCTGGAGTATTGGAAGCAATTTGATAGTAAGAGTGTTCAAAATTGTGATTGATGAAAGGTTCAAACTCTTTTGTCAGTTGAATCCCGCAATCTTGAATAAACTGATCCATCAACCAAGGCGCGATCGCAATTTCGATCGTCTGCACTGCCTGTTTTGCAAGTCCGTGCCAAACGCCCAGCGTTCCAATACCTGCAAAGCCAAAAAGATTGTGCTGAAGGTTGGTCTGGAGTGTAATGTTGCGATCGTAATGATGCAACGCAACATTGAGGCAGCCTGAGACTAAAAAGATCAGTTGCCATCGGATATCCGCCTCCGTGTACTGTCCCCCAATCTGAAAATCAGTTTGCCCGGAAATTTGATCGACTTCTAAAGACAATCCAGGGCGTAACCCGGTCACTTGCTTCGTTCCGTGAATCATCGGAATCGACCAATTTACGCGCACTTCCGGATGGTCTTGAAGTCGCGGATCAATCTGTTCTCGCCATCGATCGAGAATCTCTTCAAAGTTCTGCTGTGAGAGAGTGTACTCCATGTTGCAGTTATGAGAGCATTTGAACTTGAAGCACTCGACCGGAATTGGCAAACAGTTGTGCTAGTAGCGATCGGATATATCTTGCCCAAAGTGGCAACCGCTCTGGATAGTTCACAAACTCATTGAGATAAAACTCTTCAGCTTGCAACTGCATCCCAATGCCCCAGTTCTCAATGTCCTGAGCGCGATCGATGCCCCACTTAAATTCAGCATTTGTTTTAGAAACGGTGTCGTGACGTTTCGAGTTTCGAGCAGACTTTTGATTCAACACATCAAAGATCACAGTTGCAGGCGTACAGCGATTTCTGATCGCTTGAAGCAATGACTTCACTTCTGCTTCGGTCAAATAAGGGGCAACGCCTTCGAGGATGATTAACAAAGGCTGCTGAGGCTCGCGCTGAATTTCATCTATCCAAGCAAAATCAAACAGCGATCGAGCAATATACCGATACCGATCCGTCGGCGCAATTAGCTTTTGCTTGAGGTCGATGACTTCTGGAAAATCAACGTCATACCAGCGAATTTCACCATTATCAACTCGCGAAAATCGGGTACACAATCCTGCACCCAGATTCAGCGCTTTTGGATGCGTTTCAATAAAATGTTTGACTCGATTGTCGATCGCCCGAACTCGCAGGGATACGCCTAGCTGTGATGCCCATCCTTTCTGATATTTTGAGAAGTCATAGTCCAGCCGTTCTATCATCTCAACTGCCTGGGGATCATGCACGATCGCATCTTCCCGCTGAGTCTCAATGGAGCGGGCATACAGCGTAATCATCAGCGTCTCTGCAACCCCTGTGAGGGCTACAGTAGGTAATTTCGGCTGTTCAGTTTGCATATGGATAATGGAGGATTAAGTACAATGTTCATGCGAGTTTTATAAATTGCTCTGATTCTTGCAAATAAATTTCAATAAGTCAAGCTCAATGATTTCAGTTGCTAGGTGACCGGAATGGTCGGAGGAAAAGATTTCTAGAGCGCGTGAGAATGCCTTGAGAAGGGCTAAACAACAGCGATAAGATAAATAGTGTAGAAGAAACTAAGACGATCGCAGGTCCCGATGGCAGATTGTGATAGTAGCTGAGATAGATACCTGTAACACTGGAAAAAACTCCGATTACTGCTCCTAGTATCATCATATGGTGAAGCTCTTTGACCAGTAAATAAGCACTTAAAGCTGGACCGACTAGCATCGAAATTACTAGAATTACACCCACTGCTTTCATGCTGACAATAATCGTGAGTGTAATCGCTGACATAAACGCAAAGTAAATCAGGTTAATCGGAAGTCCGATCGCTTGAGCGCCCGTTTTATCAAAGGTGTAAAACAGCATTTCTTTGTAAGTCAATCGAACGACTAGGAGAATAATGAGGGAAATGATTAGAGTTCGTTGAATATCTGCACCCGTCACGCCTAAGATATCGCCAAATAAAAAGCTATCTAGGTCAAGCTTATTCTTCAGAACTGTAATGAGCGTCACGCCAAGCGCAAAGAAAGACGAGAAGGTTAACGCCATTGCTGCATCAGCTTTCACGCGACTTTGCGATCGAATCCAAGCAATCAAAGATGCGCCTAAGATTCCTGCTCCGAATGCGCCAATCAAAATATCAATGCCGAAAAAGAACGAAATCGATAGCCCTGGCAGTACACAATGGGCAATTACATCTCCAAACAGCGCCATTCGTTGCACAATCAGGTAACTTCCGACCACTGGGCAAAGTACACCGATTAAAAGCCCAATTGCGATCGCATTTCGCATAAACTCAAATCCAAGCGGCTCTGTGAGTATTTGCAGCATCATTGACCTTAACAAACGAGTGTAGAATCAAAATCTTGATGGAATGGATTTTGTAGATAAGTTCCATAAGCCTGCTGCAAATTCTCAGCCGTCATGACTTCTTGCGGCGTTCCTGCTGCAATGAGTCGCTGATTGAGCAACAATAGTCGATCGAGCTTCGAGAGCGATTGTCCCCATTCATGAGTACTAAGCAGAAGGATTTTGCCTTGTGATCGCAGTTCATCAAACACATCGAGCATAATCCCTCTTTTGTTACTACTTTGGAAGAGAATCAACCCAAGTAGGCTTAAGCCGCCATTAGGTCTGGGATTGGCAGGATTTGAAATCCATCCATTGCGTCCATCAACTGATGTAATGCCCGTTTCAGTCCCGGAATCGGAAAAGCCTGTAGCCAGGCTTCTACCCATGCCCAACACCAATACGGTTGCAACTCTTTGGGTGCTGCATGTTTACAGGTGTCCATCCTCCATTTGCACAATACGATCGGCAATATCCAAAATCCGATTGTCGTGAGTCACCAGCAAAATGGCGCAGTGCTGTTCTTTTGCCAACCGTTGCAGAATATCTACAACATCTCGACCCGTTTTGCGATCGAGTGCGGCAGTGGGTTCATCTGCCAAAATCAGCGGCGGATGATTCACCAGTGCCCGCGCGATCGCAACTCGCTGCTTTTGTCCACCGGAAAGATGATCTGGATAATCGGTTGCCTGCGATCCCAAACCGACTGCCTGTAGCATGGTGATCGCTCGTTCTCGCCGTTCACTGGGAGGAATTTGTTGATGCAGTTTCAAGGACATACCGACATTTTCCCAAGCGGTCAGGCATCGCAGCAGGTTGTGAGTTTGGAAAATAAATCCGATCTGGCTCCGGACCTGAATTCGCTTCAGTTTGCTGGCACCCTGCAATTCGTGATCTAGCACTTTGAGGCTTCCGGTTTGTACAGATCGTAAGGCTCCAATCAGAGTTAGTAACGTAGTTTTGCCGCTTCCAGACGGACCCATCAGAATCACAATTTCACCCCTGTTAACCTCCAGATTGATATCAGCCAACACTGTTTTTTGCAGTACTCCTTTCCCAAAGCTATAGGTCAGGTTTTGAATGGCAATCACAGGAGTTGGGTTCATAAGCTGTAAAAAACGGGGCGCTTAAAACACATCGGCAGGATCAGCAGAGCGCAGTTTGTTAGATGCGATCGCCGCTGAAGCTACACACATGATCAAGGTCAGAATCAGAACCGTAACTGCAACATCCAGACGCATCACAAGCTCAAGACGAGTAATGTGGGCTAATAAACCATACATGAAAAAAGAAGTGACCCATCCAGGAGCAAAACCCAAAATACCTAACAGCAGCGCTTCCTGGAGAATGACTCTCAGCAAAGCCAGATCGGAGTAGCCGATCGCTTTGAGCGTGGCGTATTCCGATAAGTGATCGCTAATGTCGGCATAAAGCACTTGATAAACCACCACAACGCCAATCACAAACCCCATAATGGCACCAAAGGAAAAAATCGGTCCAGCCGGAGTGGATTCCTGAAACTTCAGTTCCTTTGCAATCAGTTCTGCATGGGTTAGAACTTCAACCCCTGGTACCGTTGCCTGAATTCCGGCTTTGACTGCTGCAATATCGGCTCCTGGCTCTAAAGTCAAAATTCCTACCCCCACCCGCTTCAGCGCCTCTTCTCCAAACAGGTCACGGTAGTTGGCTTCACTCATGATCACATTTCCCTCACCAATAAAGAAGGAATTTCCCATATTGAATAATCCGACCACTGCCAGCCGCCGCTGATTCAAAAACGCTGTAGCATATCCCTTTTCTGCAAACTGTTGAGGAATCGGTCCAAACGACGATCGAGACAGTCGATCGAACAGCAGGCTACCCGGTAAGTTCAGCTTTACGGCTTGTTGAGTAACCTCCGGAATCCGAAAGACTTGCTGCTTGGGATTAAACGCATAGATTCTTGCCTGGAACGAAATGTTTTCCTGGGAATATGCCCATACGCCATCCTCAATGTAGAGCGGCGTAGAATTAGCCACTCCCCGGACGGAAGCAGCTTGGTAGAGACGGATGCGATCGAATCCTCGCGCTCCGATAAATCGAGTGCTGGGATTAACCAGAAATAAATCCCCTGCAATGCTTTCGGGTAGGGCAGTTGCGCCTTCGGTGAAGAGCGATCGGAATCCCAACTGCATAAAGATCAGTACGTTTGCAAAGGTAATTCCGCCCATTGCAACAATCAGCCGAACTTTCTGGTGGGATAGCTGTGCCCAGGCAAGTGGACGCTCTCCGTGACGGGCTTTGAATCGGGATTTAAGCGCAAGAAATTTCATAAAATTTTCTAGGAAGTGATTAGGCTACACTCTTGGTCAGGTAAAGCGCGAAGGTTTGAGCAAGGTGAGTTCTGCTCGTGCTGGCAAAGCAGCCAATGCAGGTTTTGGATGTCCCCGATATCCTCAGTTGTGGAGTCCGTATAGATTCAATCAGAGTCATTCTGCTCGTCAGTAATATCGAGCTTTACGCGAACTTGCATATAAGTCAAAGCTGTAACTTTGGCATTGTCGTTTGGATCAACGCGAATTTTGACCGTTACAATCCGGGCGTTCTGATCCGTTAGGGGGCTGCCCGTTGAACCACCGCTAGCAGCCTCTTGCAGCACTCTGCGACCAATTTGCAGCCCAATCTGCTCCACAGTGCCTTGAATCTCATCTGAAAAACCCCCATACTCGCTGGTTATGGTAGCTCGTTGACCCTTGCGAACTTTGTTGATATCCAGTTCAGAGATTTCTGCTGTTACAAACATGCGATCGGTGCGTGCCAGTTCCATGATTCCCTGACTCGTGTTGACCTGTTCGCCCACTCGCGTATTGATGCGGAGAATTTGTCCCGCGATCGGCGCACGCACCTGTACATCTTCCAGAATAGCTTGGCGCTGCTCAACTGCAATTTGGGCTTTTGTCAGTCGAGCTTCGGCGATTTCCACATCGACCGGACGCACTTCTTGTAGCTCGGCTAAATTGGCTTGCTCCTGCTGAATTTCTGCCTCTAAAGTTGTGCGGGTTTGCTCTAAATCAGCGTGACGCTCGTTTAGCAGGGCGATCGACGTATCGAGATCGCGTTGGGCAAGGTCAAGATCTGCACGAGCGATCGCACCTTGAGCGATTAAATTCTGCCGTCGCTGATAGGTGAGTTGAGCTTCTCGCAAAGTGGCTTTGGCGCTGGCGATCGCGGCTTGTTTTTGTTTCGTTGTAGTTTTTAGTTGGGCTTGTAGTCGAACGATCGCGGCTCGCTGCGCGGTAATTTGTGCTTTTTTTGCTCCGCCCTGTTTCACTTTGTCAACCTCTGCCCGTTGGAGTTTCACATCGGTTTCGGCATCTCGTAAATCGGCTTTGCGGCGATCAATCCCCTGCAAAATCGCAAGCACCTGATCGGCTTTAACCCAATCTCCTTCCTTGACGAGGACTTGATTCACGCGGCTATCTTGAGCATTCGGCACAGAGATTCGGATCACTTCTCCTTCTGGTTCCAGTCGTCCCAATGCCACTACCGAGTCAGCCGGAGCGGCTGTAGCTACTGACTCCGCAGATGGAGACGGCTGTGGGCTACAGGCACACAGTCCGATGATTCCCAGTAGTGCGGCTGATTGTTGAAATCGTTTCATGTGGTGCGGCTAGCGATCGTAATGTTGCAGCAACAAGTACAGAAAATAGGGAGCGCCCAAAACGGCAGTTATCACTCCACAGGGTAGCTCGATCGGGGCAAACACACTACGACCAACGAGATCCGCCGCTACCACAATCAAGCCGCCAATCAAAGCGGCCGTGGGAATCAGTCCTGCATGAGAGGAACCCACCATTTGACGAGCTAGATGGGGAGCCATCAACCCAATAAATCCGAGCGATCCGGCAATGGCAACACTGGCTCCCGTCAGCGCCACGCTGGTCAGCAACAGCAACCCTCGCTGCCACTCGACTCGACTGCCCAATCCGCGTGCAATGTCGTCTCCTAACGTCAGTGCATTTAACTCCCGTGCTAACCCCCACGCCAGCGGCAAGAATATCAGCAACCAGGGAAACAGCGTTGCCACCTGTTCCCAACCGCAGCCGTAGACGCTGCCTATGAGCCAGACCAATGCCTGACTTACCTCACGAATCTCCCCAAACGTAATCAGCAGCGTGGTTAGTGCAGTGACGATCGCTGCCACCCCAATTCCGACCAGAACCAGCCGCAGCGGGGTACTACCTCGATTCCATGCCAGCAGGTAGACCAAAAGCGCCGTCAGCAATCCGCCGACAAAAGCGGCAACAGGCAGCAGCACTAGCGGCAGCGCAGGCAGCAGCACCAGGATTGCCACTGTGACTAACCCTGCGCCTGCCTGCACACCGACAATTTCTGGAGCCGCTAAGGGATTGCGAGTCACCCCCTGTAAGATTGCGCCAGCCACCGCCAATCCCATCCCCACCTCCAGCGCCGCGATCGCCCGTGGCAGCCGCAACGTCATCACCAACAGAGACGCATCGGGATTAGCAGTCTTCTGTCCTAGTAAGGCGCGAACCACTTCCATCGGCGGCAAGAAATAATTGCCGTAGCCGATGCTAACAATTAGCACGACCAAGATCATCAGTGCCAAAACCAACATTACGCCGGGAACCCGACGATCGAGCCGAATGGAGAACCTGCGCGATCGCCAGACTAGCCAGGGTTTCGTCATTGCTACTTTGGTTGCTTTCAACTTCATCATTTCACCCGCGATCGCGCCAGATAGATAAAGAACGGTCCTCCCAGCAAAGTCGTCATGACTCCTACAGGCAATTCCTGGGGTTGCAGCAGCCATCGAGCAGCCAAATCTGCCAGCGACAGCAGAATCGCTCCCCAAATGGCAGCATACGGCAGCAGCCATTGGTAATCGACTCCGACCCAAAATCGCACCAAGTGCGGCACAACCAAGCCCACAAAGGCGATCGGTCCTGCCAGCGACACCGCCCCTCCCGCCAGCAGCACCACCGCGATCGCGCTCATCGCCTTGACCCAGCCAATCCGCAGTCCCAACCCACGAGCAACGTCTTCTCCTAGCGACAGTGCTGTAATCTGCCGTCCTAAACTGAACGCGATCGCAAATCCAGCAATCAGGTAGGGAAAAACCTGCCAAAAAGCTTCTAGGCTTCGTCCGGCGACCGATCCCGCCAGCCAAAAGCGAATTTCCTCTAGTGTGCGTTCGCTTAGAATCAATAGCCCTATTGTGAATGCAGCCAGCAGATAGGACAGAACCGCCCCCGCGAGAACAAGTTTCAAGGGGGTCATGCCCCTGCGTCCCAAAGAACCGAGGAAGTAGACTGCACCCGCCGCGATCGCCGCCCCAGCAAACGCTACCCAGGTATAAAGTTGCATGGAGGCATTCCCCAGCCAAACGGTAGTAGCGACAACAGCGAGCGCGGCTCCTGCATTGATTCCTAGCAGACCGGAATCTGCCAGAGGATTGCGGGTCAATCCCTGCATTAGGGCACCTGCGACCGCGAGCGCGGCTCCGACTGTGGGTGCAATCAAAGCGCGAGGTAATCGTGCTGTGCGGATAATCACCTGTTCGGTCGAGTCGTTAAAGGCAAAGAGGGCATTCCAAACCGTGTTGAAGTCAGTCCTAGCTGCCCCTGCAACCAGGTTTACTAGAAAGCAACCGATCAGCAGCAGCACCCCGATCGCCAGACCGATCATTCTGCTTCGCAGCCGTGGCGATTCGTTTGAGGAAGTGGGAGGATCAACCATCACAGCGCCTCAATTGACTGATGCGATATTGCTTCACAGGTTGCAGCTTTAAGCGTTGCCTTCGGCTCACGTGAGCGTGTCCGCCCGACTGCAAAGCACTGATTACTTCTCCGCACACCTCAACTCGCGCTTCATAAGCACCTGCATCTGTGCCGTCGGGTGAGCTAAATTCAATCCGAATCTCTGCCCAATTTGGTTTATGGCTTCGCTGATTGATCAAAAACTGTAATCGTTTGGAGGGAATCTGTTTGAGCAGTTTATAGAAGTAACGGCTGGCTCCTCCTGGATCGCTGGTTAGAATTTGTCCGGCTTTGCGATAATCCAGCCAGTCCCAGCCTTCTCGTATCCAGATCTCTCGTTCCACCATTTGGGCAAATTTTTCCAGCCCAGACCAGCCGCGATAGCACGATCGTAGCTTAGAAAGTTCTCCCGATCGATACACCAACAAATCCAATCGATCAGGTTCAAGGTGTCCCCAGTACTGTCCCTGCGGCAGATCAATTAAGGTGGGTGCAAATTGATGTCCACCAAAGTGGCTACAGCGCCAGACGCGCAGATGTCCCTCAGACTCAAGCGCATACTTGTCTCTCAAGGTTTTATAAATTGGAAAGCCAAATCGAGAGCAAGCGACATCCACATTTCCATGAGTGCAGACCAATAATTCTCGGATATGGCGGCTGTCGATTTGGTACGACTGAAAGGCTTCTAACTCATTTGGATGCCCCGCAATTTTTTGCAGTAAAGCCGTTGCTAATCGAGTGGTGTCTGCCTCTGGCACCCAATATTCCTGCTTTTCAAATTGGGTAAATAAACGAGTCGGTTGATGGTAGTAGAGAACACGATTGTAGCCAGCACGAGAATACTCACGATCGGGCGCAATAATAATTGGACGCAGTTTAACTTGCTGCTCTAGGATCAATCCTTTCATCAGGGTGATTAATGGCTTAATTGCAGGTTCTTCCATTAGTTTTTCTGACCAGGGAAGCGCTGCCTCAAGGATTAACCAGTGTTCATGATTGCCTGCTGTGCCGATCGGATCTTCCCCGTTGGTTTTAGAGACAACCGAGCAAAACTGACAATTACTGAGGGTTTCTAAAGCTGTCATAAGCAATTTGCTATCCGATCGCCGTATCATGATCGGGGATAAGGGTTTCCACATCTCGCAAACGGTGAATGCCATATCCACCCAAACCGATCGCTAATCCACAGACTGCCAATAGTGCATATTGTAGGGCGATTCCTGCCCCGGCTCCAGTACCAAATAGCCCACCCAGTAAACCTGCTAGCGGTCTGTCTGGCAGCATTGCAGGCTCAAATACATAATCTGCCAAAGGACCCGCGATCGCAAATCCCAACGGTGACGCTGCTTGAGCAATCAAATACCGAGCCGCAAAAACTCGACCTTGCACCTCTGGCTCGACCTTAGCCAGCCAAATTGCTTGATTAGCGCTGCCAACAAACGGAACAAAAAAAGCCGTAATCCATGCTGCAATGACCCAAATCGTGAGTCCTCGTCCCACACTCAGCAGCAATAGTCCCACTCGGCTCAATGACGCGCCTAGTAATAACCCATGAATGCGGGGTGTCGTTCCACCCCAAAGACTCAGCAAGATAGCTCCCATTAGCCCACCAATGCCAAATACGCTTTGTACTGTTGCAAGCATTGACGCACTGTTGCCGCTACGAGCCAAAATCAAGGCTGGAGTTAAAGCAAAGTTGGCACTAAAAAACAAATTAGAACTCAGCAGAAACAGCAGAATTGATAGCAAACTAGGTCGCTGCAAAATATAGCGAAAGCCAAACGTCAATGTTTGCCAGGGAGTTTGTTTAGAGGAATCTCTAGCTGTAGTAGGATGCGGAATTGAGATAGTCAGGAGCGTAGCGATCGCAATCACAAAAGTTACCAAGTCGATCGCCAGAATTCCAATTAGCCCAATAGATGGATAGAGCACTCCTGCCAATGCAGGCGAAAACACATAAGCACTGGAGCCTTTGATCGTTTCCATTGCAGAAGCTCTGGCATAGTGTTGCTTCGGAACTAGCACTGCCATCGAAGCAGAGTGCGCCAAACTTTGAAGGTAGCTGAACAGCCCGTTTGCGGCTCCGATCGCATAAAGATGCCAAACTTGTAAATGCTGAGTCAGAAACAAGCTCAACAGCCCGATCGTAGACAACCCTGCTACGAAATCTCCTAACAGCATCAACTGTTTGCGATCCCACGTATCCACCAGCACGCCAGCGAAAGCAGCAGCAATGACTTGGGGCGATCGCGTAAAAAAGACTAGCAAAGCGATCGGGGAGGCTTGTCCCGTCTGCTCCCACACCCAAATCGTCAACGCAAACGTGGTCATTTCAGACCCTAAGAGGGAGACAATCTGACCCAGCCAGAGGGTTCTGAACGTTCGCATTGAGGGTTGTTGCTCAGATTCCATGCAGACTCCTAACTCCCAGGTTTACGCGCCAGCAACGACTGTGACACCTCCTGCAAAATTTGATTGGCTGCCAGAATGCTGCGTCCTGCTGTCCACACCTCGGCATCCACAGCATACACTCGTCCTTGTTTGACAGCATTCAAGCGCGAAAATAACGGGTCTGATTTGAATTGGTCGAGCGTCAGGGAATTGGGCGTAAACGAGGACACAATTAAAAAAATCGCATCCCCATCTAGACTTGTGAGGTCTTCTCGCGACACTTGAATTGCCCATCGCTGACCCGATGCCTGAGCCGGAGGACGCGCCAAGCCAAGATCCTGCAACACCGCACCCGAAAAGCTACGGGTTGTGTACGCGCCGATCTGTCCGCTACCCGTAGCCATAACAGACACCACAGGAGATTTGGAGAACTGCTGCTGGATTTGCTGCTTCAGGGTGTCGGCTCGCTGTTGATAGTCTTGCAGCAGTTTATCTGCGGCGGCGGAACGATCGAGGGCAGTGGCATAAAAGCGAACATTGTCTTTCCACTCGCCCGATCGTCCGCTGCCTTCTGCCATGACAGTGGGCGCAATTTCTGTTAGCCGTCGATAGAGTCTGTCTAGCCCAATTTTGTTGCCCAAAATCAGATCTGGCTGTAAACGCGCTACTGCTTCTAAATTTGGCTCATTCGTCTTTCCAATCACTTCAATTCCCTGAGTACGATCGCCCAAATAGTCCGGAAATCGCTCCGGCACGATCGAGCCAACAGGTTTAATTCCAAGAGCGATCGCAGTATCCAACGGAGCCGTATCCAACACAATCACCCGCTTGGGCTGCATTGGCACTTCGGTTTTACCCAGTGCATGTTCGATCGTGCGCGTCGGCGTTCCGGGAGGGAGGGTGGAAGTGGGAGAATTGCTCATCCAGGCTGGCAGACCACCCGCGCAAGCAGACAGCAAGCACACGGTAAAGCTCAACAGCAACAACCTATGAATTGATCTCATTCCTATCACCCTTCTTGCTTAAAATGCGATGGCATAGCGGAGAAAGATTGTTCGTCCTCTGCCCGCAAATCGCAAGGTTTCCAATAGTCCCGTTCGCTCCTGACTGCTGAGAGGAAGATACTGATTGTTCAGTAGGTTTTCAATCCCCAACTCCAAAGTCCCTTGACCCAGTTTAAGGCTGCTCAAGAAATCCAGAGTTGTGTAGTTTTCGACTCTGAACGGATCGACCCGATCGTCGAACGCTCGATCGCGATCGCCCACCAGAAGTAGCTGCAAGCGATTGCGCCAGTTAGGGAGCGTTTCATTTTCCACATGGAATGACAGCTTCAAGGGCGGCACCTGCAAAGAACTCAATGCCAGAAATTCATCATCATTGTTAGTATCATTTTCGCCCTCGTTCCAGGTGAGGGTGCTGCCCAAGCGCCACTTTGTAGTTGGCTGCCAGTCTAGCGTGGCTTCTAGTCCATAGTTGCGTTGGGGCGCACGCTGTAGCTCGGTGGTACCGTCCGGTCGAATCCGAACGCTCGCGCCAAGATCTGAGGTGCTGTAGAAGCCTGCCAGAGAAGCTTGGACTGTTCCCCAATTGCCGCGAATTCCCAACTCAAAGCTATCTACTTTCTGGGGTTCCAGCAGGTCAGAACCACGAATACTAGCTCTGGGCGCAACACTGCTAAAGGCGCTTCCCAAGTCTGGCAGCGAAAATCCTTGAGCAAAGCTAGCAAAAATACTTGTTTGGGGCGTGAATTTGTAGACGATGCCTGTGTTGAAGGAGATGCCGCTATTGTCCGCACTGCCGCCACGTCGAATTCCAGGTGCGGCAAAGGCTAGCTCATAATCGCCCACCTCGTAGCTGAAGTTGTCATATCGCAACCCCCCGCTCAGGAGAACCTGTGGGCTTAAATTCCATTGCAGTTGAGCAAACAAGCCCAGATTATTCAACGTGTAGAACGGTGTCTGCGGACGCGTTCTACTTGCCGTTAGGGTGCGGGTGCGATCGAAAACTGATGTATCTGAAATCAGCACGGGACGGCTATTTTCTTCATAACTGTAATCCACCCCCCAAAGTAAGTTAACTGCTGTCGAGAAGGGTGTTTGAATTTGCAGACGTGCTCCTAGCTCCTTACTATCCAGGCTAGTTTGCCAAAGGGCTGGAAAAAAGGCGGGAAACGGTCGTCCCCGCAGGTCTGTGAAAGATTGAACCAGATTTGTGTCGCGGAAAAAGACTTGCGCCGTCACCTGAGAACCAAAAATATTCTCGTGCGTGTAAGTCAAATTAGCGACTTGATTGGTTTGTCCCGGTTTTTGATCGTACTGCACCGGAAATTTTTGCGCTCTGGCAGTTTGCAGCCCTGGAATGGAAAAGACGATCGGGTCTGAACGAAATGCAGTATCAAACGACTCGTCGTAAATGTTGTAGCTCAGTTGCAGTCGCTGCTGTGGATCAATATCAATTCCCAGCTTTGCCAGCAAACCCAGGCTAGTGACATCATTAATTCCGGTTGGTGGAATGCGATCGCCATTGGCATCGAAAAAGCTGCCGCTTTCGTTAAGGGAAGCTCGAACTGTAATGTCGATCGGACCTTCCTTCCCCGATAAACCGTACTGCAAGTTATAGCCAAATCCCTCACCAGAAAAGGCACCGAGATCATTGCGGACACCGACAGAGACTTGGCTTTCTAGTCGCTGTGTGGTAGCACGGCGCGTGATGATATTGATGATGCCCCCCGTGGCACCGCGCCCGTAGAGTGCAGAGGGACCCCGAACCACCTCAACCCGCTCAATGGCACTAGGGTCGATCGTATTTAATTCTGTTTGAAACCCGCTATTTGGGTTTTGCGGTACTCCATCAATGAGAATTAATGCCTGCCGACCGCGCAGAGTCAATCCTCTCGTCAGGTTTCGCTGGGTGGGGGGTCCTAGACCGGGCACCAATTTTCCGAGCAAATCTGGCAGATTGTTGGTAAGGGCTGATTGCTGCTGAATTTGCTCACGCGGAATGACCGTCACAGAGCGGGGCAGGTTCGATAGCGGTTCTTCTGTCCGGGTGGCAGTGACAACGACTTCTTCCTCTGATTCATCATCCGGCTCAACACTCAAAATCAACCCAGCCGCATCTGGCACAATTTCTGCAAAGGGTGCTGCCGTTGTTCCCGTCACCGTTATCTGAATTCTGGTTGGCTCAACCTGAGTAACCGTCAAGTTTGAGATTCCTGGAGCGGGCTTCTGCGATCGAAATTCCTGACCCTCTGGCAGTACCAGCACTGCATTGGGGATGTCTGCGATCAGCGCATTGCCCTCAATCCGCGTTTGAGCTTGCAGCGCTTGTCCAGAAGGAACTTCTAGAACAATTTCAAAACCTTGCTCGGTCTGGTTGAGCCTCACGCCTCGAACCTCGATCGTACCTGGTGCAGGGCGATCAACGGGTGCAGCATCCTGCGTCAGCAGATCTGCACGAGTATGAGGACGAGCAACTTCGCCCAGGCGTGGAATCGGAAGTGTAGAAGCCTTTGAACTGCCAGTCGTTAACGCAGGTGCGGCGATCGCCACCTCGGCATAGATAAGCGGCATGGCAAAGACAGGAACGACTCCAACTAGCCAAAGATAGCTTGATAGCTGCTGTTTCACGGACTCCTCACTTAATTAGACTCAGACGGGTGGACTCGAACAACACAACACAACGGACAGAAAACTACCCCAAAACAGCCTCATGAATTTCAGGATAAACCTGCTATTCAATACTGGGACTAATTCTCAACAATTTAATACTCCTACTGATTAAAGACTGAAGCATTTTCTTTGTCAAGAACCCGCATAACTTCAGTTAAATCAAATTTATCTATTAGAAAAATCTAAATTATTCAGCTTTTATTTCATAAGATTCTCAATTAGATCTTGCTAATCTACAGCACTTTGTGCATAATTCTCAGTGGATGTCCAAAAGTATTGGATTTCACTCAGATAGCTCCTCCCGCTCAGCCCTTAATTCTGCAAAAACTTCTCAGTCGGGAGATCGGAGCGATCGTTATCAGCAATTGACTACACGAGTTGAGTTTGTCTACGCCACTGGAGTCAGTCATATATCGCCTGCTCGAAGAGAAAGATAGTTTTAAAGTTACGCGGCTATTTAGACGCTTGGATTGGAGTTGCGTTGAATCGCCTCTGTCAAGTCTGACCTTGGATTAAATCGATGGGTGTCTCCATGAGTGATCATGATTGTCTACCAGATGACTATCAACCTATTTCTACGCTTGTGGATCTGTTGCGTTGGAGAGCGTCCTTTCAGCCTGACCATTCAACTTACAGGTTTTTGACAGATGGCGAATTAGAAGCCGTTTCGTTAACGAATCGAGAATTAGACATTCGGGCACGCTCCATTGCTGTGCAGCTTCAACAGATTGGAGCAGAAAAAGCGCCTGTACTGCTGCTCTATCCACCCGGTATTGACTACATTGCAGCATTTTTTGGTTGCCTGTATGCGGGGGCGATCGCGGTGCCAGCCTATCCGCCTCGTCCTAATCGATCGGCAGCGCGATTGCAGGCGATTGTGGATGATGCACAACCCAGCATTATTCTCACAACAACGGCTGTTTTAAGTCACACAGACCGTTTGGCTACTTGTCATCAAGCGCAGTGGATTGCAACGGATGTGCTAACTGATTGTGCAACTGATTGGCAGTCACCACAAATTCAAGCGGATGCGATCGCCTTTCTTCAATACACTTCTGGCTCAACGGCTGCTCCAAAGGGAGTCATAGTCACCCATGAAAACCTGCTGCACAACTTGCATGTGATTCATCAGAAGTTTGGTGTGACATCGGATAGCAGCGGTGTGTTATGGCTGCCGCCGTATCACGATATGGGCTTGATTGGTGGAGTATTGCAGCCACTCTACAGCCAATCAAGAGTGACCCTGTTCTCCCCGGTTCTGTTTCTTCAAAAACCATTCCGTTGGCTGTCGGCAATTTCCCGTTACCGAGCTATCGTAAGCGGTGGTCCTAACTTTGCCTACGAGCTTTGTATCGACAAAATTACCTCAGAGGAACGCGCTACCCTGGACTTAAGCTGCTGGGCAGTGGCGTTTAGCGGTGCAGAACCGATTCGAGCCGAAACTCTGGAGCGATTTGCAACCACCTTTGCATCCTGTGGACTCCGTCGAGAGGCGCTCTATCCCTGCTATGGCATGGCGGAGGCAACGTTGTTTGTTTCTGGAGGAGCCAAGGAAGCGCAGCCCGTTTTTCAAAGTGTTGAGAGTCAAGCGCTGGCGGAAAATCGCGTTGTTGCGTCTTCACACAAGCACGACAGTCAACGGCTGGTAGGCTGTGGAACGACAGCACCGGATCAGCAAATTCTGATTGTTGATCCAGAGACGCGAACTCTATGCGCTCCCGATCAAGTGGGCGAAATTTGGGTAGCGGGGTCTAGCGTAGCGCAAGGCTATTGGAATCAACCTGAAAAAACTAAAGATACCTTTCGCGCATCCCTTGCAGATGTGAATGATAGTTCCTTTTTACGAACGGGAGATTTGGGATTTCTTAGGGAGGGTGAACTGTTCGTCACAGGTCGATTAAAGGATCTGATCATCATTCGCGGTCGGAATTACTACCCTCAAGACATCGAATTGACGGTTGAACGAAGTCATCCTGTGCTGAGATCGAGCTGTGCGGCTGCGTTTTCAGTGGATGTGGCAGGCGAGGAGCGTCTAGTCGTTGCTCAGGAAGTGGAGCGACATGGCTTAAAAACGCTCAAGCTCGATGAAGTGATCCGGGCGATCCGGCAAGCGATTTCTGAGCAGCATGAACTCCAGGTTTATGCCATTCTTTTGCTGAAAACAGGTAGTTTGCCAAAAACCTCTAGCGGTAAGGTACAACGTCATGCCTGTCAGCAAGGATTTTTAGATCATTCGCTCCAAGTAATTGGAGATTGGGTAGAAGCTTCTCTTGGCACAGACTTTCCACAGGTACAGCATGAGATTGATGCACTTCATCAACAGGTAGAAGAAACCATTCAATCTTCTCACTCTCATCAAACGGTGGAGGCAATGCAAGCTTGGTTAATTGACCAAATTGCTCAACGATCGCACTTGCCCTCCAATCAAGTCAATATTCACGAACCCTTTGTGCAGTATGGACTCGACTCGGTTGCCGCTGTCAGTATTTCAGGTGAGCTAGAGAAACGATTGGGAAAACGGCTTTCCCCAACATTGGTTTATGACTATCCCACGATCGCTTTACTAGCAGACTATCTAGCTGGAAATGCGATTACACCTGCCTCTGCTCAGGATAGAAACCTGACCCACGCCACGGAGCCGATCGCGATCGTGGGTTTGGGCTGTCGCTTTCCGGGTGCAAACGACTCAGACGCTTTTTGGGAATTGCTGCATCGTGGCACTGACGCAATTACACGAGTGCCAAGCGATCGTTGGAACGTGGATGCGCTTTATACAGCCGATGCTCCAAAACCAGGAAAGATGACAACCTGTTGGGGTGGCTTTTTAGATCAAGTCGATCAGTTTGATGCCGACTTTTTTGAAATCTCCCCGCGTGAGGCAAAGTATATTGATCCACAGCAGCGATTGCTTCTGGAAGTTGCTTGGGAAGCTCTAGAACAGGCAGGACAATCTCCTGCTCAGTTAGCAGGTAGCCAAACTGGAGTCTTTATTGGCATCAGCAGCAGTGATTATGCTCGGTTACTTGCCAGCGATGTCACTCAACTTAATGCCTATTCGGGAACTGGCAATGCGATTAGTATTGCAGCAAATCGGCTGTCCTATTGGTTCGATTTGCGCGGTCCCAGTTTGGCGATCGACACTGCTTGTTCCTCTTCTCTAGTCGCAGTGCATACTGCTTGCCAAAGCTTGCGAACTGGGGAATGCAATTTAGCATTGGCGGGTGGCGTGAATTTGATGCTGTCACCAGAGTTAACGATCGCGTTTTCTCAGGCGCAAATGATGTCAAAGGAGGGTCGCTGTAAAACATTTGATGCCAGTGCAGATGGCTATGTTCGCGGGGAAGGCTGCGGGGTTGTGGTTCTCAAACGCCTGTCTGATGCGCTGCGAGACGGCAGCCAGATTCTAGCGCTGGTAAGGGGTTCAGCGATTAATCAAGATGGTCGCAGCAATGGAATCACGGCTCCAAATGGACTGTCCCAACAAGCAGTGATTCGTCAAGCATTGGACAATGCTGGCGTGTTTCCCAACCAGATTGATTACATTGAGGCACATGGAACGGGAACTCCGTTGGGCGATCCGATCGAAATCAATGCGCTACAGACTGTACTAGGAGAAAACCGCTCTCCAGAGCAGATTTGTAGAATTGGCTCAGTCAAAACCAATATTGGGCATTTAGAGTCTGCTGCCGGAATTGCAGGATTGATTAAAGTGGTACTGGCTTTACAGCATCAGGAGATTCCGCCGCATTTGCATGTAGAGACCATCAATCCCTACATCACGTTGGAAGCTCCGTTTGCGATCGCAACGCAGTCTCGATCGTGGCTGCCAAACAATCAGCCGCGTTTGGCAGGCGTTAGTGCTTTCGGCTTTGGAGGCACCAATGCTCATGTCATTGTTGAGGAAGCACCGGAACCCGCGTTTGTACCTGCTGCGATCGAGCGTCCGTGTCATTTGTTCACGCTCTCTGCCAAAAGTCAAACGGCGTTACAGGCGTTAGTTCGCCGTTACCAAACCGTTTTGGCACAGCCCAATTTATCCCTGGCAGATATTTGTTTTACGGCAAATACTGGACGATCGCAGTTCACGCATCGTTTAGCGATCGTTGCTTCCTCCACCGATCAGCTTTCACAACAGTTAAACACTTTGTCTGGACAATCCTCTTCCAATCAGCGCCCCAAAATTGCCTTCTTGTTTAGCGGACAGGGAGCGCAAGCGATCAGCATGGGACGGCAACTGTATGAAACTCAACCGATGTTCCGGCAAATCCTGGACGAGTGTGAAGTGCGATTGCAGTCTTACCTGGAGGTGCCGCTACTGTCGGTACTTTATCGGGAGCCTACGTTAGCTCCACTGTTGCACCAAACGGCTTACACTCAGCCAGCTTTACTTGTATTGGAATATGCTTTAGCACAGCTTTGGCTGTCTTGGGGAGTGGTGCCGGATGTAGTGATGGGGCACAGCGTGGGAGAGTATGTAGCTGCCTGTATCGCGGGAGTCTTTAGTCTAGAAGATGGGCTGAAATTAGTGGCTGAACGAGCACGTCTCATGCAAGCCCTGCCTCAAGATGGCATCATGGCAGCAGTATTTGCCGGGATTGCAACCGTTCAAGCGGCGATCGCATCTCATGGAGATCGAGTTGCGATCGCGGCAATCAATAGTCCCGAAAACACAGTGATTTCAGGGAATCGGTTGGCTGTCGAGGCAGTTTTGCAACAATTTAAGGCAATGGGAATTCGTTGCCAACCCTTGACGGTTTCCCACGCCTTCCACTCCCCTGCCATGCAGCCGATGCTGGAGTCATTTCAGCAAATTGCTGGGGAAGTTTCCTACACCGCTCCACATCGAAAGCTTGTCTCAAACCTGACTGGAACACTGTTTGATGCCACCACAATTCCTGATGCTGCCTACTGGTGCCGCCACTTGCGGGAACCCGTGCAATTTGCCGCAGGAATGCAAACTTTGCAAAAGCAATGCTCTGTTTTTGTAGAAGTCGGTCCAGGTTCAACCCTATTGAATTTGGGGCGGCGCTGTTTACCACTGGAATCTGGGCATTGGTTTCCATCATTGCGATCGAGCGAGGAAGACTGGCGATCGCTCCTCACTAGCTTGGGAGGATTGTATGGTCTGGGTGTTGAAGTGGATTGGGATGCTTTTGATCAAGGTTATGCCCGTCGTCGCTTATCTTTGCCAACCTATCCGTTTCAACGGCAACGCTATTGGCTTGACTCGTTCAAGTCTGACTGGAACCTGCCTCATGAGCAGATCCATCCTTTACTCGGTCATCGTCGGGTGCGTTTAGCACAGTCACCGAATGATCATTCCTGGGAGATCGTGCTGGGATCACAGCAACTTCCGTATCTCAAAGACCATCGCCTCCGGGGTACTTCCGTGCTGTCGGTGAGTACTTATGTGGAAATGGCGATCGCTGCCGCAAAGCAAGCATTAGGCGCAGAAACGCCTCAAATTGCTGACCTGACGCTTCATGCTGCTCTGCCAATTTTGCCACAGCCTCGAACCGTGCAAATTTCCTTGTCCGATCGCGGCGATGGCTCGGTTGATTTTCAGGTCAATAGCTGCTCCGCAGCAGCCAATGGTTCATCGCCGCAGTGGATTCGTCACGCCACGGCTGTCCTATTACCGTAGCAGGAATTTCTATGCAATTCGGTTTCATGTTCTTTGCCAGTGGCGAAGACGCGCTGCTAGAAGAAAAATATCGCCTGGTGATTGAAAGCGCCAGATTTGCCGATCGCCACGGCTTTAAAAGCGTGTGGGTTCCAGAACGGCACTTTACCCAGTTTGGCTGTCTCTATCCAAATCCGGCTGTGCTTCATGCTGCCCTAGCGCGGGAGACGAAGCGGATTCAACTGCGGGCAGGGAGTGTGGTTCTGCCGTTGCACTCTCCGATTCGAGTGGCAGAAGAATGGGCGGTGGTGGATAATCTCTCTGATGGCAGGGTGGGCATCTCGTTTGCGGCGGGCTGGAATCCAAACGATTTTGCTGGTTGCCCCGATCGCTACGCTGATCGCTATGACATTCTGTTTGCCGGAATTCAAACGGTTCAAAAGCTGTGGCGAGGCGAATCCATTTGGATGCCGAATGGCAAAAATATTCCGGTTGAAATTCGCATTTACCCGACCCCGATTCAATCAGAATTGCCGATTTGGGTGACAGCAGCAGGTAGTCCCAAAACCTTTATTCGCGCTGGGGAAATTGGAGCCAATCTACTCACGCATTTGTTTGACCACACGGTGGAGGAGCTAGCTGAAAAAATTGCGCTCTATCGGGAGGCTCGATCGCGGCAGGGCTACGATCCGGCGACGGGACAAATTACGGTCACGCTGCACACCTTGATTGGGGATGATCTGCAACAAACTCGTGAACAAGCGCGGAAACCCTACTGCAATTACCTAAAATCCAATCTGGCTTTGCTCAAGGGTTTAGCAGAAAGTCGTGGCTCAACCCTTGATGTTACCCATCTTTCCACAGCCGATCTGGAAGCTTTAGCAAATCTGGTGTTTGAGAAATTTGCTGCGAGTCGATCGCTGATTGGGACACCAGAAAGCTGTTTGCCGCTGATTCAACAACTGGAGCAATTAGGCGTTGATGAAGTTGCCTGTCTGCTGGACTTTGGATTAGCTGCAAATCAGATTCTCGATCATTTGCCGCCCTTGTCTCGCCTTAAGGAAGTTTGTACTGGCGCAGATAGCGACTTGAGAAATGGATCGAGCGATCGTCCATCGATTGAGCTACCTTCACAAAATTTACTACGCGAAATTCAAGTGCGCTGCTTCCAATCGCTCCCCGCCTTGGAGTTTTACGAAAATTTGCTGACGTGGGGCGTGGAATTTGACCACAGTTTTCAGGGAATTCAGCAACTCTGGCGGCGCGACGGAGAAGCGTTAGGAGATATCCATCTACTGGAAATATTGGAATTAAACTGCTCCGATTACGCCCTGCATCCAGCATTTTTAGATGCGTGTCTACAAGTATTTTTTGCCGCTTTGCCCCGCACGATCGCGGATCAAGCGCGATCGATGCAATATCTTCCTGTTGGCTTTCAAAGGTTAAAGCAGCATCGCCCTCTAGAAAAGCGAGTGTGGAGCCATGCGATCGTGCAGTCAGAACTCAGCCCGACTGCTGAACAGTTTGAGGGAACGGTACAAATTTTGGATCAAACGGGTGCTGTGTTAATAGAGATCATTGGGCTGCGGTTGCAGCGGGTGATTTCTGAGCCACAGTTACCAGAAAAACCTCCCGAAGATTGGTTCTACCAAATTGAGTGGCAATCGATCGCCCCACCCGTTGCCGCACTTCAGCCTGCGGATTGGCTGCGATCGCCCCAGCAAATTACCGCACATTTCTTTCCATCCGCACCGTCTGAACTCTCGATTTATCAGGAGCTTAACCCGCAGCTAGAAATTCTCAGCACGACCTATATCCTTTCGGCATTTCAGCAGTTAGGCTGGAATTTTTCAGACGGTGCGATCGTCTCCACTGCTTCACTCACTGAACTAGGAATTGCAACAGCCCATCAACGGTTATTAGAACGTCTGCTGCAAATTTTGCAGGAAGATGAAATTTTGTGCCGACTGAATTCAACCCAGTGGAAATGCAATCTTCCGGCTCACAGAGATGCTTCACAGCAATGGAATGATCTGTGGACAACTTATCCTGCCTGTCGTGCCGAATTAACGCTGTTGGAGCGCTGTGGAACCCGATTAGCAGACGTGCTGCAAGGGCAATGCGACCCCCTGCAATTACTCTTTCCTGACGGATCGCTGGATTTAGTCGAGCAGCTTTATCAACACGCTCCAGCCGCTCAAGTCATGAATCGCTGGGTGCAACAGACGATCGCTGAAGCTGTGAACGATCTACCAAATGGTCGCCAAATCCGCATTCTGGAAATTGGGGCTGGAACCGGAGGTACGACGGCTCAAGTGCTTCCGTCCCTACCCGCCGCGCAAACAGAGTATTGGTTCACAGATGTTTCGCGGTTGATGACAGCGAGAGCAGAGCAAAAATTCTGTGACTATCCATTTGTGCGGTGTGGAGTGCTGGATATTGAGCAAGATCCGCAGTCTCAAGACTTTGCCTCGCAGCAGTTTGATGTCATTCTGGCAGCTAATGTTTTACATGCCACAACGGATTTGCAGCAGACCTTAAAGCATGTGCAGCAATTACTGGCACCGGGTGGATTACTGGTATTGCTGGAAGGGACACAGCCGCAACGATCGCTCGATTTGGTCTTCGGTTTAACGGAGGGATGGTGGAAATTTACTGACCGATCGCTGCGTCCTGACTATCCTTTACTCGGTCAGGAGCGCTGGTGTGAACTGCTGAAAAGCACTGGATTTGCTGAGGTGAGGGCGATCGCGCCTGAAGGAATTCCAGTGCATCAAGCGGTGATTGTGGCTCAAACACCTGTAACCGTTGAAGATTGGTTAATTCTGGCTGATCAAGACGGAGTTGGCACAGAACTGGCTGAACAGCTTCGGGTTGCTGGAAAACGAGTCAGTCTCGTTCAGAGCGATCGATCTGAAGAACACTATCGATCGTTGTTACAGAAGTTCGCTGATGAGACAACCGCTCTCAAAGTAATTCACCTGGGTAGCTTGGATCTGCCTGAGTGCGATCGCTTCACAACGACTGAACTAGAATTGGCTTCAGGCTCACTCTGTTCTAATTTGTTATCTCTCCTTCAGGCGCTGACAGAGTTTGGCAAAACTCCGCAACTGTGGTTAGTCACTCAGGGTAGCCAGTCTGTTAAACCGACTGATCCACAAGCCATCATTCCGTCGTTACTGTGGGGATTGGGTCAAGTCATTGCCGTGGAGCAACCGCAGCTTTGGGGCGGACTGATTGATCTTGATCCGAGTGCATCGGTTGAACAAAATGCCGCTGCACTACTGCAAGCAATCTCTAGTGATTCCCCAATCGCTTACCGACAGGGGGAATGGTATACGCCTCGATTGGTGCAGCATCAAGCTACCGTCCAATCAGCAATTCAGGTTCAGTCAGAGGGTAGCTACTTGCTTACCGGAGGATTTGGAGATTTGGGTTTGCTGGTAGCACAGTGGTTAGTTCGACAGGGATCGCGACATCTGATTTTGGTGGGACGATCATCCCTACCGCCCCGCAGCCAGTGGGATGATCCCCAAGAGATCCGTGTGGCAAATCAGATTCAGACCATTCGGACGATCGAGGCATCTGGGGCAACCGTTTATCTGGAATCTGCCGATGTAGCAGACGAAGCCCAGATGATCGCAGCACTGCATCACCTGCAAGAACAGGGATGTCCCAAAATTCGTGGGGTGATGCACTTAGCGGGAATTCCTCAACCGATGGTTCCACTTCAGCAGTTAGATCAGGAAACCTTGACGGCAGTGTTGCGCCCGAAGGTGCTGGGCAGTTGGGTTTTGCATCGACTGTTTGCCAATCAGTCGCTCGACTGGTTTGTCTTATTCTCATCCTGGGCAGGGCTGTTGGGAGCAGTGGGACAACAGTTGGGCAGCTACAGCGCCGCCAATGCGTTTCTAGATACCCTGGCTCACTACCGCCGATCGCATGGGCAGACAGCGTTAAGTATTGCCTGGGGAGACTGGGCAGAAGTGGGAATGCGATCGCGCTATGTCCAACAGGGCTATCGACTGTTGCCAGATAGCTGGACTCTTCTGCCTGAGCAGGGTTTAGCTGCGCTGGAACACTTGCTGTATCAGGATGCAGCGCAGGTGGCAGTGTTGCCTGTGCCCTGGTCGGAGTTTTTCCAGTTGTTCCCGGATGCTCGATCGTCGCTGCTGCAACAGATTGCCAGTCAACCCACTGAACCTCAGAAGTCGGATGCCCAATCTCCTGCCTGGTTGCAGACACTAGAGAGCCTTCCTGCCAACGGACGCTTAGAGGCGCTGCAAGCCCATATCCAGGAACAAGCTGCCAGGGTTTTGGGAATTCAACCGCCCCATCGCTTAGACCCGCAGCGGGGACTGTTTGAACTAGGAATGGATTCCCTGATGGCGCTGGAACTGAAGCATCGATTGGAATCGAGCCTGGGATGCTCAATTCCGGCAATTCTGGCATTTGAGCATCCAACCGTGAGTGCCCTGACAACCCATCTGGCTCAAACCATTTTGGGCTGGGAGGAACTCACGATCGCCCCCGCGATCGCTCCAGATATCGACTTGAATGATCCCTTAACCAAGATTCAGCAGTTGTCGGACGACGAAGTTGAGCGGCTGCTATCCGAAAAGATTTCCAGGGCAAGCCTATGAACGCATTTCTAGAACAAATTACAGACCTTTCTCCCAAACGGTTGGCGCTGCTGGCGGTGGAGTTGAAATCCCAACTGGATGCCCTTCAGCAGGCAAAGACCGAACCGATCGCGCTGGTCGGAATGGGGTGTCGGTTTCCTGGAGCCGTCAATCATCCGGCTGCATTTTGGCAACTGCTGCGAGATGGCATTGATCCGATCGCGGAAGTGCCTCCGGAACGCTGGCAGGTCAACGCTTATTATGATCCCAATCCGAATGCTCCTGGCAAAACGTACACGCGCTGGGGCGGATTTTTATCCCAAGTGGATCAGTTTGATCCCGATTTTTTTGGCATTAGTCCACGGGAAGCCATTGGCATGGACCCGCAGCAGCGGTTGCTTTTAGAGGTTGCCTGGGAAGCTTTGGAACATGCTGGACAAGCCCCGCGTGATTTGGTTGGCAGTAAGACAGGCGTATTTGTTGGGATTGGGACCAGTGACTATGCCAACCTGCAAACCAGGGCAGGAAATCCAGCAGCGATCGATGCCTACATTGGTACAGGAAATGGATTTAGTTTTGCCGCAGGTCGCCTGTCTTATTTACTGGGATTACAGGGTCCGAGTCTAGCGCTGGATACTGCCTGTACCTCATCGCTGATGGCGGTTCATCTAGCGTGTCAGAGCCTCCGCAACCGGGAGTGCAATTTGGCGCTGGTTGGAGGCGTGAATTTGATTTTGTCGCCAGAGGCGAACGTGATTTTTTCCAAAACTCGGTTGATGTCTGCCAGGGGTCGCTGCCGTACCTTTGATGCAGCAGCAGATGGCTATGTGCGATCGGAAGGCTGCGGCGTGGTGGTTCTGAAGCGGCTCTCTGATGCAGAGGCAGCAGGAGATTACATTTGGGCAACCCTTCGGGGAACGGCGGTGAATCATGGCGGCGCGAGTGGTGGCTTAACCATTCCCAATGGGGCAACGCAGCAAACCGTGATTCGAGAAGCCTTGGCGCAGTCCGGCATCCAACCTGCTCAAATCTCGTATGTCGAAGCGCAGGGAACCGGAACCCCGATCGGTGATCCGATCGAAGTTCGGGCGCTAGCGACGGTGTTGGGTGAAGGGCGATCGGGGGAAACTCCGCTGTTCCTCGGCTCTGTCAAAACCAATATTGGACACACAGAAACTGCCTCCGGAATGGCTAGCTTAATTAAGGTGGTGTTGGCGCTGCACCATCAAGAATTGCCGCCGCACCTGCATTTTCAGCAGCTTAATCCAAATATTTCGCTGGAGGAGATTCCCGCCAAAATTCCAACTCAACGCATCCCGTGGATACCAATTCAGGGAAGACGGATTGCTGGAATTAATGCCTTTGGCGCAAATGGCACCAATGCTCATGTGATTGTGGAAGCGCCTCCGGATCGTCCGGTTAAATCCATTGAGTCCGATCGCCCCCTGCACCTGTTCAGCGTTTCGGCAAAAAGCCCAACTGCCTTGCGATCGCTGGTTCAGCAGTATGTGCAGGCTCTCAAAGATCAGCCGCCTAACGCGATCGCGGACATTTGCTACAGTGCAGCAGCCGGACGATCGCACTTTGATTATCGCTTTGCCTGTGTCAGTCATTCTTTAGCAGAAATTCAGCAGCAGTTAGCGATCTGGCTGCATCAAAGTGCGAACGAATTCGTTGATCAGCCACCCACCGCAGAGCGTCAGAAAATTGTTTTCTTGTTTCCCGGTGATGCAACGGAATGGGTTGGAATTCAGCTATACCAAACTCAGCCTACGTTTCGACGAATTTTGGAGCAGTGCGATCGGCTTTTACAACCTGTTCTGAAACAGTCGCTTTTTTCACTGCTTGATTCCCAAAATTGCACTGTAGCAAAGGTGAATAAGCCGAGTTCGGCAGCGATCGCGTTTGTACTAGAGTATGCGCTGGCGCAATTGTGGCAGTCCTGGGGAATTCAGCCGGATGCTGTTCTGGGATACGGAGTAGGAGAATTGGTCGCCGCTTGTGTGGCTGGTGTGTTGAGCTTGGAGGAGACGCTACAGTTCATCACTCAGCCATCAGAACACCCTTTGCAGGCTGCGGCTCCCCGTCTGACGCTGGTTTCTGGAGCAACCGGACAACTCCTTGATCACAACACTGCAAAGACTCACTGGCAGCAATGCTTGCTTCGATCGTCCGACAACCTGACTGGAATTCAAACGCTTCTGGATCAAGGGTTTCAATCCTTTCTAGAAATTGGATTGCACTCCACGACGCTAGAAGCCTTGCAGCAAAAGTTCTCTGCTCAAACTCAATTGTGGCTACCGTCCCTCGATCCTCAAACGGGCGACTGGGAAACCCTGTTAAATAGTCTGAAGAAACTTTATCTACACGGCTTTGAGGTCGATTGGGCTGGATTCGATCGCGACTACCCTCGTCAACGGCAACCGCTTCCCACCTATCCATTTGAACGCCAACGGTACTGGCTAGAGTTAGACGATCGTCCGCCAATTGAAGCGCGATCGCTCCGCTCTGGAGTGTCCCGTGAAACGCTGCTGACTCTAGAACCAAACCAGCAACAGCAAGCATTGGAGAGCTACTTACGCGATCGCATTGCTCACGCGCTGAGAGTTCCATTGGTGGAAATTGAATCGACACGATCGCTCAAAACCCTGGCGCTGGATTCGATTATGGCGCTGGAACTGAAGAGCGATTTAGAAACTGATCTGGGAGTTACGATCGCCATTACAGCGCTGCTGGAAGATACCTCGATCATGGATCTGGCGGCTCAACTGGTTCACGAGCTTTCCACCGCAACTCGCCCCATCCTGCCCCGAATTCAACCCGATCCAGAGCAGCGCTGTCAACCGTTTCCACTCAACGACATTCAAGAAGCGTACTGGATTGGTAGAACGCGATCGTTTGAGATGGGCAACATTGCTGCCCATGTCTATGCCGAATTCGACAGTTCTAATCTGGATTTGCAACGGCTGAATCGTGCGTTTCAACAGTTGGTGGTACACCATGACACGCTGCGAACGATCGTCCTGCCTGATGGGCAACAGCAAGTTCTCGCCTCGGTGCCTCCGTATGAAATTCACGAGTGGGATTTGCGCGGCAAGTCGCTAGATGCCGTGACCACTGAACTTGCCGCGATTCGACAGCAGCTATCCCATCGAGTCCGCCAGCCAGATACCTATCCCTTGTTTGAAGTGAGTGCAGCGCGGCTGGATGAACAGCGAATCCGCCTGTTTCTCAGCTTTGATAATTTGCTTGTGGATGCTGCCAGTCTCGCTTTGTTACTCAAACAGTGGCAGCAGCTTTACCAGAAGGACACTGCGCTGCCTGAGTTGGGTCTCACATTCCGCGATTACGTTCTAGCACTGAAGACCCTGGAAGCCTCCGAGGTGTATCAGCGATCGCTCACCTACTGGCAAGCCCGAATCCCCCAACTGCCGTCTGCACCAGAGCTTCCTTTGGCGATCGCACCGACTGCCATTGACACCCCTCGGTTTGCACGTCGGACTGTCCGACTGTCGCAGGAAATTTGGCAGCAGTTGAAGCAGCGTGCCGTTCAAGCAGGTTTAACTCCATCGGGAATCCTGCTAGCTGCTTATGCTGATGTGTTAGCCACCTGGAGCAAAACTCGTCACTTCACGATTAACCTGACGACCTTTAATCGGCTGCCGCTGCATCCTCAAGTCAATGATCTCGTCGGTGATTTTACGTCCCTCACTTTACTAGCAGTGGATTACAGGCGATCGGCTCCCTTCCAGAAACGTGCCCAACAGCTTCAGCACCAATTGTGGCAAGACCTAGAACACGGTGCCGTCAGTGGTGTGCGAGTTTTGAGAGAACTCTCCCGCGCTCAAGCAGGATCGGGGCGAGTCACCATGCCCGTCGTTTTTACCAGTTTGCTGGCAAATCCTCAGATGCAGGATGAAACGGCATTTGCTACCGAATGGCTCGGCAAGTTTGTCTACAGCATTGCTCAAACTCCCCAAGTTTGGTTGGATCACCAGGTTTACGAGGAAAAAGGAACGCTGGTGTTCAACTGGGATGCGGTAGAGGAATTATTTCCATCTGGGATGATAGATGTGATGCTGACTGCTTACTGTCGCCTGCTGGAAGATTTAGCAACTCGCGATCGACCCTGGCAGTCAGCCCGATCGGTGTCGCTACCAACGGCAGATCAAGATTTACAGACGACCCTCAATGCTACCGCTGCTCCGATATCAAAGCATCTGCTGCATACCCTGTTCATAACTCAGGCTCAAATGCAGCCGGATCACTTCGCGGTGATTGCGCCCGATCTCAGCCTCACCTACGCCGAACTCTTGCGTCGTGCTACCCACATTGGGCATCAGCTACGACGATCGGGAGTGCTGCCGAATCAACTGGTGGCGATCGTTCTGGAAAAAGGCTGGCAGCAAGTTGTTGCAGTATTGGGAGTCCTGATGGCGGGGGGTGCCTACGTGCCGATCGACCCGGAACTGCCGCAGGAACGCCGTGACTATTTGCTGAAGCAGACTGCCGTTCGGCATGTTTTGACGCATCGATGTCTCAAAGAGTCATTCGCTGCCAGGCATTTGCAGGTTTGGGAAGTTGAGGATGTGGACTGGATCGACGAGCCGCTTCTAGAACCCGTGCAGCAGCCAACCGACCTTGCCTATGTGATCTACACCTCCGGTTCTACAGGGCTTCCCAAAGGCGTAATGATCGACCATCAGGGAGCCGTTAACACAATTCTGGACATCAATCAGCGCTTCCAGGTCGGAGCGCACGATCGCGTGTTTGCTCTTTCTTCTCTCAGCTTTGACCTGTCCGTGTATGACATTTTTGGAACGCTGGCGGCGGGCGGCACGATCGTCTTGCCCCCTGCGAGGGCAACGAAAGATCCCGCCGTTTGGTCAGAGATTTTGGGACGCGAACAAGTCACGCTGTGGAATTCCGTCCCCGCCTTAATGCAAATGCTGCTGGAATATGGCGCGGGGCGCTGCGGGGTGTTACCGGACAGTCTGCGTTTGGTGCTGCTGAGTGGAGACTGGCTGCCACTTTCCTTGCCCGATCGGCTCAAACAATTCGTTCCAGCAGTGCAAGTGGTCAGTTTGGGCGGCGCGACCGAGGCTTCGATTTGGTCGATTCTGTATCCGATCGCGTCCGTTGATCCAGCCTGGAAAAGCATTCCCTATGGTCAGCCGATGCAAAATCAGCAATTTTATGTGCTGGATGAGCAACTGGAGCCGCGTCCGGTCTGGGTGCCAGGGCAGTTGTATATCGCGGGAACGGGTTTAGCGCAGGGCTACTGGCAGGATGACACCAGAACGATCGCCAGTTTCATCGAGCATCCTGAAGCTGGACGGCTCTACAACACTGGAGATCTGGGACGATACTTACCCAGTGGGCAGATCGAGTTTCTGGGGCGCGAAGATTCTCAGGTGAAGCTGCGGGGCTACCGAATTGAGCTAGGGGAAATTGAAGCTACCCTGGAGCAGCATCCGGCAGTTCAGAAAGCGGTGGTTTTGGCGACGGGGGACGGAGCACTTCAGCAGCTTGTGGCGTATGTGATTCCCGATGTGGCTGAATCGGATTCACTGTTTTTGCAGCGTCAGGCATCGGTGACACTACAGCAGTGGGAGGGGCTAAACAGGGCACTCCAGCCGACTCCTGAATCGATCGACCTTCAGGCATTTTCAGAATTTTGGCAATCTTTGGAGCAGCTTTATCTCAACGCCGCAGGAGTTGCGTTATGCAAGCTGGGAGCTTTTAACTCTGCTGACGAGGCAGATACAACAGAACTGCTGCGGCACGGTCAGATTCAGCCTCGCTATCAACGCTGGCTGCAACGGGCACTGACTCAGTTAGCGCAAACGGGTTGGCTGCGACAGAAGGACGATCGTTTTGTGCAAATATCCCCTTTACCGACCCATCTGTCTCTCGATCTGATCGCCAGTGTTCACGCGGGAGCGACAGAGGGTTTGGGATTGAGTCAGGCAGCGACTCAACTACTGCTTCAGGTGGCTGAAAATCTGGCGGATATCCTGACCGAGACACAGCATTCAGCAGAAATCTACGCCGCCGACGCTGTTCCGGAAATTTATCAAAAGCAGTTTCAAGCAAGCAATGCTGTGATGCGATCGGTGATTAGCGCGATCGCTCAATCCTGGCAGTCGGAACCGTTGCGAATTCTGGAAGTGGGTGCCGGGATTGGCTCCACGACGCTGCATCTGTTGCCTGTGCTTCCCCCCGATCGCACGACTTACCTGTTCACCGATATTTCCAGCTATTTCTTGCAGCGGGCGCGATCGATGTTTGCGGCTTATCCATTTCTACAAACCGGACTGCTGGATTTGGAGCAAGACCCACAGGAACAGGGCTATGAATTGCATACTTTCGATGTCGTGATTGCCTCTAGTGTTCTTCATGCCACCCGCAACATCGGCGAAACCTTGCACTACATTCGTTCGCTTCTGGCACCGGGGGGACTCTTACTGCTGCTGGAAGAAACCCAGTTCCATCCTGCCTTTGACCTGAGTATGGGGCTGCAACAGGGCTTCGATCGATTTGAAGATACCGACCTGCGGCAACAGCATCCCCTACTCTCTCAGGAACAATGGCGGCAAGTTCTCACCGATGCCGGATTTACCGATTGCCAAATTCTGCATCAACCTAGCTCGATCGCTGAGTGGCTAGGGTTTGATGTGCTGCTGGCGCGGGGTCCTGCATCAGTTCAGCACTTTCAGCCGCAGAAACTCCGAACGTTTCTCGCACAGAAGCTACCAGAGTACATGCTGCCAACTGCCTATCTGCCGATGGAAACTTTACCCCTAACGGCAAACGGTAAAGTCGATCGTCGATCGCTGCTGGCTCTAAAGCGTCCCGTTGCACCGATAGAATCTTCTTTTGTGGCTCCCCGTACGACGATCGAAACGGCATTGGCAGACATTTGGTGCCAGCTTTTGGGACGCGATCGGATTGGCATTCACGACACTTTCTTTGATCTGGGAGGAGACTCCCTACTGGCAACACAGGTGATCTCCCGCGTTCGTGAAACCTTCTCAGTGGAGGTGTCGCTGCGGAACTTGTTTGAGGAGCCTACCGTGGCAAAGCTGGCAGAGGTGATTGCTCAGTCGATCGCCGATCAAGTTGATCCCGACCTGCTGGCAGAACTGGAAGCTGAATTCTTAGGGGGAGATCATGAGTAACGCCGATCGAATTGCTAATTTGTCGCCGGAGCAACTGGCGAAACTGACTCAGCGGCTTCAGCATCGGCAGGGGCGATCGCGAATTCAGCCCCAACCTCGAACAGGCAATGCTTTTCCGCTGTCGTTTGCTCAACAGCGATTGTGGTTTCTACATCAGCTTCATCCAGAAATTCCGCTCTACAACGTGCCCGCAGCAGTGGATCTCAAGGGTCGGCTACAGATGTCCGGTTTGCAGCAAAGTCTGACCGCGCTCTGCCAGCGCCACGAAGGATTGCGAACGATCTTTACCGTATCGGAATTTGGGGAACCGATGCAGGTGATTCAACCTGCTGCATCCTGGGATCTGCCAATGATAGATTTACAATCGCTGCCCCCATCTGAGCAAGAAGCAGCAGTGCAGCAGTTGGCAACTGAGGAAGCACAACGCCCGTTTGATTTGGCGCAAGGTCCGCTGCTGCGGACAACACTGTTGAAGCTGAATGCAGAGACGCATGTTCTGCTGCTCAATGTGCATCACATCGTGGCGGATGGTTGGTCGCTGGGAATTTTTGTTCGAGAACTGGCGCTGCTATACGAGGCGGTTCAAGATGGGAAGTCCTCGCCGCTACCGGATTTGCCCATTCAATACGCCGATTTTGCGATGTGGCAGCGGCAGTGGTTGCAAAAGGATCTGGATCAGCATTTATCCTACGGAAAACAGCAACTTGCGGAAGCTCCGGCGGTTCTACCGCTCCCCTGCGATCGTCCGCGTCCCCCAGTGCAAAACTTCCAGGGAGCGGTGCAAGCGGTGCATCTCTCCAGGTCACTGATCCAACCCCTGCGATCGCTGGGACAGCAGCACGGCGCAACCCTGTTTATGACGCTGCTGGCAGCCTTCAAAACGCTGCTCTATCGCTACACCGATCAAGCTGATATTTTGATTGGCGCTCCGGTGGCAAACCGTAATCGCGCTGAGACGGAAGCTCTGATGGGGGTGCTAGTAAATCCGCTGGTGCTGCGAACCAACCTTGAGGGTGATCCCACGTTTCTGGAACTGCTGCAACGAGTGCGATCGGTTGTCCTAGAAGCCAGTCACCATCAAGATTTACCGTTTGAAAAGCTGGTGGAGGCGGTGCAACCGGAGCGGAGCCTCAGTCATGCGCCGCTGCTTCAGGTCATGTTTACCCTGCAAACCGCTCCGATCGCCGCGCAGATGTGTGGTGGATTGCTTCTGAAACCGCGCCCTCTGCACACCGGAACGACACAATTTGATTGGGTGATGAACCTGCTGGAGACAGCCGAGGGCGTTGAAGGCTGGATTGAATACCGCACCGATATTTTTGATGCCGCGACAATGCGCCGTATGGTGGATCACTTTCAAACTCTTCTGACCGGAATTGCGGCAAATCCCCATCGGCAGCTTTCTCAGTTGCCGATTTTAACGGAGCCAGAGCGGCACCAGCTATTAGAAACCTGGACTCAAACTCAGACGGACTATCCGCAGACTGTGTGCCTGCATCACTGGGTAGAAATGCAGGCGCAACAGCGTCCGAATGCGATCGCCGCCCTTTGGAACGAGCAACCTCTTAGCTACGGGGAACTGAACGATCGAGCGAATCAGCTTGCTCACTTCCTCCAAAGCTGGGGAGTCGGTCCCGATCAACTGGTCGGGATTTGCCTGGAACGGTCTCTAGAAGTGCTAATCGCGATCCTGGCAGTTCTCAAGGCTGGGGGCGCTTACCTGCCGCTTGATCCTGACTACCCGTTCGATCGGTTGGCGTTCATGCTGTCTGATGCTCCAGTTGTCGGCTTAGTCACCCAGAGCCATCTGCGAAGTCGATTGCCGTCTTACTTAGGTTCGATCGTTTGTCTTGATGCGGATTGGAGCGCGATCGCCGACTATCCCACCCGCAATCCTGCCAGTTCCGTCACGCCCGATCATCTCGCTTACGTCATCTACACTTCTGGTTCTACCGGACAGCCGAAAGGCGTGCTGCTGACCCATCGTGGACTGGCAAACCTGAGTCAGGCGCAACAGCAAACCTTTCGCTTATCGTCAGACAGCCGCATTCTGCAATTTGCCTCGTTCAACTTCGATGCGTCGGTGTGGGAACTGGTGATGGCATGGCGATCGGGAGCCACTCTGTATCTGGGTCGTGCTGATCAGCGATTGCCCGGTTCCCCATTGCAGCAGTTTTTGCAAACCCACGCCATTACCCACGCAACGCTGCCCCCCTCTGCTCTCGCCGCCCTGTCTCCGTCCCATTTGCCTGCTCTGCACACGCTGATTGTGGCGGGAGAAGCCTGTCCATCGGCGTTAGTTTCCACTTGGGCAGTGGGGCGGCAATTTTTCAACGCATACGGTCCGACCGAAACGACCGTATGCGCTACGGTGGCTGAATGCACGGCAACGAATGCGAATCCCTCGATCGGGCGTGCCATTGCTAATACCCAAACCTACGTGCTGGATCGTCACAGACAGCCCGTGCCGATCGGGGTGATCGGTGAACTGTATCTCGGCAGCGTTGGGTTGGCGCGGGGATATTTAGGGCGATCGGATCTGACGGCTCAGGCGTTTCTGCCCAATCCGTTCAGTTCTGTGGTAGGTGCCCGCCTGTACAAAACTGGGGATCTGGTGCGCTATCGCGCCGATGGCAGGCTGGAATTTGTCGGACGTGCAGATCAACAGGTGAAATGGCGCGGCTTTCGGATTGAACTGGGAGAGGTGGAAGCTGCGCTACAAAAGCATCCTGCGGTTCAAGAAGCCGTGGTGATTCTGCGGCAAGATCCCGCCCAACTGGTTGCCTATGTTGTGCCGGAACCTGACGCGAACCTGACTTCCAGCAGCTTACGGCGTGATCTGCTGCAACAATTACCCGACTATTTGGTACCCTCTGTCTGCGTGCTGCTGGAGGCTCTGCCGCTAAATCCAAATGGTAAAGTCGATCGTCGCGCCCTTCCTGCTCCGGCTGCCACGCCTGCGGAAAGTTCCTCCGTGCCACCCCGCACTGCCACGGAAGCGGCTCTGGTTGAAATTTGGGCGCAGGTCTTAGGACGCGAGTCGATCGGCATTCACGATAACTTTTTTGAATTAGGCGGACATTCGCTGCTGGTGGCTCAGGTCATTGCACGGGTGCAGGACACCTTGCGGGTGGAGGTGCCGCTGCGTCGTCTGTTTGAGTTGCCAACGATCGCAGAATTTGCCGAGAGCCTGGAAGCGGAGCAGGCGATCGTCCAGTCGTTCCAGCCGATTCAACCCATTCCCCGCAGTGGGGCTTTACCCCTCTCCTTTGCCCAGCAACGGATCTGGTTTTTGCAGCAGTTGGAACCCAATAATCCGGTTTACAACATTCCCACTGTGCTGCACTTGAGCGGTTCCCTAAATCTGTCCGCCTTGGAGCAGAGTTTTAATGCCCTCTTGCAGCGGCATGAAGTCTTGCGAACCAGTATTGCAACCGTGGATGGACAGCCCCAGGCAGTGATTCACCCACCTTTCAGCTTCAACCTGTCCGTTGTGGATCTGCAAGCCCTCCCAGCCAACCAGCAGCAAATTGAGACGCAACGGCTAGCGGCAGAGGCAGCGCAACACGCCTTTGACCTGAGCCAGGCTCCCCTGTTGCGGGTGACGATCGGGCAACTCCAGCAGACTGAACACCTGCTGTTTGTCACCTTGCATCACCTGATTGGAGATGTTTGGTCTGCACAAATTCTGGTGCAGGAACTGGCAGTTCTCTACAATGCCTTCTGCCACAGCAGACCTGCTCCACTACCAGAACTCCCGATTCAGTACGTTGATTTTGCTGACTGGCAGCGGCGCTGGTTACAGGAAGACGTGCTGCAAACTCAGTTGACGTACTGGCGGCAGCAATTGCACAATCCCCCTACTCTGCTCCCGCTCCCGCTCGATCGCCCCCGTCCAGCCGTTCAGAGTTTCCGGGGCAAAACTCAGTGGATGCAACTACAACCTCCGCTCAAACAGGCACTCCAGCAATTAGGACAGCAGCACGGAGCAACGCTGTTCATGACCTTGCTAGCAGCATTTGCCACGTTGCTGTCTCGCTACACGCAGCAAACCGATATTTTGATTGGCACCCCGATCGCGAATCGTCATCATCCAGGGCTTGCCGATCTGATTGGCTGCTTCCTCAATACGCTGGTACTCCGCACCGATCTGTCAGGCAATCCTCAATTTTCTCAGGTGCTTGCTCAGGTGCGTGGAACGGCGCTGAAAGCCTATGCCCACCAAGATGTGCCGTTTGAGCAAGTGATCGAGGCACTGAACCTGGAGCGCCAGACCAGCCATACTCCCTTGGTGCAGGTGATGCTGAGTGTACATCCAGCGATCGCGCCTCTCGAAACTTCCGGCTTAACCTTGACTCCGCAAGCGAGTGTAACGAACACCGCTAAGTTTGACCTGACCCTGGTGTTTAGCGACTCGGAGGAAGGACTGCTGGGGGCACTGGAGTACAACACCGATCTGTTCGATGACTGCACGATCGCGCGGTTGCTGGAGCATTTTCAGACTTTGCTGGCAGGAATCGCGGCTGACCCAGCACAGCACCTTGCCGATCTGCCGCTGTTAACGTCCGCAGAGCGTCACACCCTGCTGGTGGAATGGAACCAAACAGCAACCGAGATTCCCAATCTGTGCCTGCACGAATGGGTAGAAGCGCAAGTGCAACAAACCCCAGAAGCGATCGCCCTCTGCTTCCAGGACTCCTCGCTGACTTATGACACCCTCAACCAGCGTGCCAATCACCTTGCTCATCATCTACAACAAGTGGGAGTCACTTCAGAAACCCGCGTCGGTCTGTTCCTAGAGCGTTCTCCGAACCTGCTGATTGCCCTACTCGCGGTGCTCAAAGCAGGTGGCACTTATGTTCCCCTCGACCCTGCTTATCCGGTTGATCGCCTCACCTTCATTCTCGCGGATGCTCAAGTTGCGGTGCTGCTGTCTGACACCGCCCTAAAAACTCCCTTTCCCTTTGCAGGTCGAGTTCTGCCGCTCGATCAAGTCTGGAGTGATGGCTCATCTCGATCTCCCCTACCCTGCCCAATTCTCCCCGACGCTCTGGCATACATCCTCTACACCTCTGGTTCCACAGGCAAACCGAAAGGGGTGCAAATTCCCCATCGCGCTGTGGTCAACTTCCTCTACTCGATGCAGCAGGACTTGAACTTGCGTCCGGGTGATGTGCTGCTGTCTGTGACCTCGCTCTCGTTTGACATCGCGGTGCTGGAATTACTCTTGCCGCTAATCGTTGGGGCGACGGTGGAACTGGTAGAGCGATCTATCACTGGAGATGGTCAACGCTTGGCAGAAATCCTAACCCAAACTCAAGCTACCTTTATGCAAGCGACCCCTGCTACTTGGCGACTGCTGCTAGCAGCAGGTTGGTCTGGTAGTCCAACTCTCACCCTGCTATGTGGCGGAGAGGCACTCACTCCTGACCTTGCAGCACAGTTGTTACCACGCGGGGCAGCACTGTGGAATCTCTATGGGCCCACTGAAACCACCATTTGGTCTACTCGCCATCACCTCAGACATCCCAACGATGCTGCGGTGATAGGACAGCCGATCGCTAACACACAACTCTACATCCTCGATGAGCAGCAGCACCCTGTGCCGATCGGGGTAGTGGGAGAACTGTACATCGGGGGTGCAGGACTGGCACACGGCTATGTCGGACGAGCCGACCTGACAGCAGAGCGATTTGTACCGGATAAATTCAGTGCAGTCCCAGGAGCGCGATTGTATCGGACAGGAGACCGAGTGAAGTATCGAGCGGATGGCAACGTCGAGTATGTGGGGCGGATGGACTATCAGGTGAAGCTGCGGGGATTTCGGATTGAGTTGGGCGAGATCGAGGCAGTGCTAGCTCAGCATCCTCTGGTAAGTCAGGCAGTTGTCCTGATTGCCGGAGAAGCTCATCCGCATCTTTTGGCGTTTGTTGTGCTGAATGATCCAGCGATCGCCGCCGCTTGCCTACGGGAATTTCTCAAAGCGAAGCTACCAGAATACATGGTGCCTAGCGAATTCCGGGTGCTGGAATCGTTTCCCTTGACTCCGAATCGCAAAATCGATCGCCAGGCATTGGCGGCTCTAGCGTCTGTCCAATCTCAGGCAACCGAGATTGTTGTGGCACCCCGCGATCCGATCGAGTCCGCGATCGCGGAGATCTGGAAGCAGGTACTTGGCGTGGAGTCGGTTGGCATGGATGCCAATTTCTTTGAACACGGCGGTCACTCCCTAATTGCCACGCAGGTGATCTCACGCATTCGGGAATCGTTTCAAGTCGAACTTCCACTCCGTTGTCTGTTTGAAGCTCCCACCATTGCAGCCCTAGCAGAGGAAGTACGATCGCAGATGCAAGCTACTCCGACATACCCTGTTCCACTGATCGAACCCGTTCTTCAACGAGACAATTTGCCGCTGTCATTTGCTCAGGAGCGACTGTGGTTTCTGGATCAACTGCAACCCGGCGATTTCGCTTACAACATGCCGATCGCTTTACGCTTGAGCGGTTCCTTGAATGTCGCCATTCTGGAGCAGAGTTTAAACACGATCGTGCAGCGCCATGAGATTTTGCGAACCACGTTTACGATCGTCAATGGCAACCCTGTTCAAGTCATTGCTTCCACACAGACGGTAAAAGTTCCCATTGTTGATCTCAGTAGCCTGGAGCCAACACAACGAAATCTGGAGCTACAGCAATTAATGACCGAAGCGGCTCGTCTCCCCTTCGATTTGGCGCAAGGTTCATTAATGCGGAGTACACTGCTGCGGCTGTCGGAGTCTGAGCATGTGGCGCTGTTGACCTTACACCATATTGTTTCAGATGGCTGGTCACTAGGTGTGCTAGTGCAAGAATTGACCGCTTGCTACAACGCCTTACTTGCAGGAAATCCTTCTCTACTGCCAGCCCTGCCCATTCAGTACGCCGATTTTGCTGTATGGCAACGGCAATGGTTGCAGGGAGAAGAGATGCAGCGGCAGATGTCCTACTGGCAGCGGAAACTGGCTGGATTGCCCCAACTGAAGCTACCGATTGATCCGCCCCAATCCACTCCAGCAGCACCGGGCGCGATCGCCACTTTCACCTTCCCTCCCAGTTTGTCTGTCGCGCTGAAAAATTTGAGCCGTCAAGCGGGAGCGACATTGTTCATGACGCTGCTGGCAGCTTTTCAAACGCTGCTTCACCGTTACAGCGGAGCAGAAGATATTGTCGTCGGCACCGATGTGGCAAACCGCAACCATGCTGGAGTCGAGCCATTAATTGGCTTCTTCGTTAATTTGCTGGTGATCCGTTCGGATCTTTCCGGAAATCCCAGCTTTAGAAACTTGCTGCAACAGGTACGGACGGTGACGCTCGAAGCCTATGCCCATCAGGATTTACCATTTTCTCGCTTAGTGGATGCTTTACGTCTTGATCGCCGCAGCCACACGCCCCTGTTTCAAGTTTTGTTTGTTTTGCAAAATGCTCCCATGCCGCCGATCGAGTTGGCTGGATTAACCGCAACGCCTCTAGTGGTTGAAACAGGAGCCGCTAAATTCGATTTAGCATTGTTTATGGAAGATACAGATCAGGGAACTGTCGGCACCTGGAATTACCGCACAGATCTGTTTCGTCCAGACACGATCGCAACCTTATCACGACAGTTTGAAACCTTGCTTAACAGTATTGTGGCTCAACCCGATACACCTGTAGGTGATCTGAACCTGTACACCGATGCCGAGAAAGCACAAAAAGCCATTGCTCAACAACAACGCAAGCTAGAGAACCTGAAGAAATTTAAGCAAATCGCGCCGAAAGCGATCAGCCTACCGCAAGGAGAACTGATTAAAACACGAGTTCTGCAATCTCATTGTCCGATGCCGCTAGTAGCGGAACCCGCGATCGAGTCCTTAGACGTAGCAGATTGGGCAAGGGAAAATCGCGTCTGGATTGAAACCCAGCTATTGCAGCATGGAGGCATTCTATTTCGGGGCTTTCAGGTTCCATCGGCTCAAGCGTTTGAGCAGGTTGCTCAAGCAATTTGTCCAGAGTTATTTGAGGAATATGGCGATTTGCCCAGAGCAGGCATTAGTGGAAAAGTGTACGGCTCCACTCCCTATCCTGCTGATAAAGCGATTCTGTTTCACAACGAAAGCTCTCACCTGCATCGCTATCCGATGAAAATCTGGTTTTACTGTGTGCAGCCTGCTGAGCAAGGGGGAGAAACCCCGATCGTCGATTGTCGGCAGATGTATCAGCATCTCAGCCCAGCAGTCCGCGATCGATTGTTAGAGAAGCAACTGATGTACGTCCGCAACTATACAAAAGGGTTGGATGTAAGCTGGCAAGATTTCTTCCGCACCCGCGATCGAACCGTTGTTGAAACCTACTGTCGCCAAGCCGGAATTGAGTTTGAATGGCTGAACCACGACGGTTTAAGAACTCGTCAAATTCGACCTGCGATCGTTCAGCATCCGAAGACTCAGGAGTGGGTATTTTTCAATCAATTACAACTACATCATCTGTCATTTTTGGATCTGTCCGTTCAGGCATCCCTGCTAGATTTATTTGGCGCGGAAACTTTACCTCGGCAGGTTTATTACGGCGATGGATCTGATATTGAAGCGTCCGTTTTAACGGAAATTCAAGAACTTTATCAACAGTTAAAGCAGCAGTTTACTTGGCAGTCAGGAGACATTTTGATGCTGGATAATCTGCTGGTTGCTCACGGGCGCAATCCTTACGTTGGGTTCCGCAAAATTGTTGTGGCAATGGGGGAAATGAGCCTCGATCGCCTCCCATCCGCTAGTCAAACTTAAACGGGAGAAATACATCTATGCAAGACCCAATCATTACAGGATACAGGTTGTCTCCTCAACAAAATCGATTATGGGCGCTACAGGCATCTGGTGATCGCTATGTTGCTCAATCTGTGATTCGGTTGAGAGAGATTGATGTCGATCGCCTACACGCCGCTCTCCAAGCTGTCGTGAATCGCCATGACAGTTTACGAACTACGTTTGGTCGTCGGGCTGGGATGAAACAACCGCTGCAAGTTATTCATCCTGTAGCTTCAATTAACTGGCGACACCTCGATCTAAGCGCTGAAGATTCTAAAACCCAAGCCTCTCAGATCGAACAGTTAATTACAGCGGAGCAAGGCGAGTTCGATAATCTAGAGCAGTTACCATTATTGCGATCGCTCTTACTTGCACTGTCACCCCAGAAATTCTTGTTAGTTCTGACATTGCCTGCGCTCTGTGCAGATACAAAAAGTCTGCAAAATTTGCTAAAGGATCTATTTCAAGCTTACACGCACAACTCAACTGATCAAATTTCACCAGAGGAAGTGGTGCAGTATGTGCAGTTCTCAGAGTGGCAGAATGAACTGTTAGAAGAAAACAACATTGCGGAATCGTACTGGCAGCAAAATTCGCAGCTAACCTCATTAAAGTTGCCATTTAGAGTGATCTCAGATGGTATCACTTCATTTAAGCCACAGGTTTATTCTGTTCCCCTCTCGCCTGAAATTAACACTCAAATTCAAGCGACAGCAGAGCGGTATGGTGTATCGATCGCGCTCTTTCTACTAGCGTGCTGGCAGGTGTTGATCAGGCGGCTTACTGGACAAACAGAGATCACGACCGGAGTTGTTTGGAGCTATCAACAGTATGAAGAATTAGAGTCTGTTGTTGGCTTATTGAGCCAGTCTTTACCATTAAAGAGTTGTTTAACAGAAGAGATGTTATTCAGCGAAGTGTTGCGTCAGATTCATCAAACTTGGCAGGAAATGGAGGAGTGGCAGGACAGGTTTGATGGATTGAAGGATCAAGAATTCTTTCCTTTAAGCTTTGAGTTTTCTGAGCAGTTATCCCAATCCGTGTCAGAACTATCCTGGGAAATTGAACGGCAGCAGGTTTATAGCGATCGCTTCGACCTAAAACTCAACAGCTTTACCCAAGCAGGTCATCTAACGATAGAGTTGCAGTACAATTCCAACTTGTTTTCTACTCAAGCGATCGCGCGTCTCGCATCTCAGCTACAGACTCTACTTGACAGTGCCAGTCAACCAGAATGTTCGATCGCTCAACTTAATCTTTTGAGTGCGGAAGACCGTGATCAACTGCTAGTTCAATGGAACAACACAGCAGTTGATCATCCACTTAACGAGTGTTTGCCTCAGCAATTTGAACAGCAAGTTGAGCGAACTCCCGATGCCATTGCTTTGGTATTTGAGAATCACTCGATGACTTATCGAGAATTAAACAATCAAGCTAACCGATTAGCTCATTACTTGCAACAATGCGGGGCTGTACCAGATATTCCAATTGCGATCTATTTGGAGCGATCGTTAGAGCTAATTATCGCAATTTTGGCAGTCCTGAAAGCAGGAAGTGCTTACCTGCCGCTAGATCCAGCCTTACCAACTGCTGGCTTAGAGTTTCGCTTACAGGATGCTCAAGTGCCGATCGTCATCACCCAGAGATCGTTATTGAACCGCCTGCCTGAACCGTTGTCCCAGGTAATTTGTTTGGATCACGATCAAGCAACGATCGCTCAATCCAGTTCTGAGAATCCCAACCTTGCGATCGCCCCGACAAACATTGCCTACATCATTTACACCTCTGGTTCGACTGGGCAACCCAAGGGAGTGGCGATTGAACATCGGCAGATTCTCAACTACCTGCACAGCATTTCAGCAAGGTTGAATTTTCCACCAAACGCCAGCTATGCGATCGTATCCACACTGGCAGCCGACCTCAGCTATACGATGCTGTTTCCCTGTCTCTGTAGTGGCGGCTGTTTACATATCATTGCGGCTGAGCGCACCTGTGATGCCCAAGCGCTGGTTGAATATTTTAGCCAGCACCCGATCGATTGTCTCAAAATTGTTCCCTCCCATCTACAAGCCTTACTCGATTGTCCAGATTCAACCAAAATTTTGCCCCGACAGCGATTAATTTTGGGCGGAGAAGTTTGCCGTTGGAGCTTAATTGAGCAGATTCAGCAACAGATGCCTACCTGTGAAATTTTTAATCATTATGGACCTACGGAAACAACAGTGGGGGTACTCACTTACGCGGTTAAACCGGAGTCTTTAGCCGAGCGCATCTCTGAAACAGTGCCAATCGGGCGAGCGATCGACAACACGCAACTTTATGTTCTGGATGGCAGCGGAAATCCTGTGTCGATCGGAGTCGCAGGTGAACTTTATATCGGTGGTGCAGGACTGGCGCGAGGGTATTTGAATCGTCCTGATCTAACTGCTGAAAAGTTCATCTCTCATCAGCTTAATCAGCGGCTCTACAAAACCGGAGATTTGGTTCGATATTTACCCGACGGCAACCTGGAATTTTTGGGGCGCGTTGACCAACAAGTTAAACTGCATGGATTTCGGATTGAGTTGGGAGAAATTGAAGCGTTATTGTTGCACCATCGAGATGTGAAAGAATCCGTCGTGCTGTTGAGGGAAGATGATCCCAAAAATCTGGTGCTAACAGCTTACGTAGTACTGAAATCTACCATCTCAATTCCTGTGTTAGAACTCCGCCAATTTTTGAAGCAGAAACTACCGGAATATATGATTCCTGCTACCTTTGTGGAGTTAAAAGCACTGCCACTAACTATCAACGGTAAAGTCGATCGTCACGCACTGCCGCTACCTGAAAAAGCTAGATCTGCCCAATCTTATGTTGCGCCTCGCAATTCGGTTGAAACGACGATCGCCGCCATCTGGTCAGAAATTCTGGGATTGGAAACGGTTGGCATTTACGACAACTTCTTTGAGCTAGGCGGACACTCCCTGTTGGCAACTCAAGTACTAGCTCGATTACGCCAGACCTTTCAGGTGGAACTTCCACTGCGTCAACTATTTGAGGCGCATACGGTTGCAGAGGTCGCTGAGCAGATCGAGGCAATCCTGCTGGTGGAAATTGAAGAACTAACCGAAACAGAAGCGCAAGAACTTGTTCAAAAGGTGGGATAGAAGATTATGCAGCACAACGACTCGATCGCAACTCGAAAATCGCAGCTTTCAGACGCAAAACGCGCCCTTCTGGAAAAGCGTCTGCGCGGTGAATCTATGGATTCTAGCCAGCAGTCGATCGTGGCTCGTCGCCCTGCACAGGTAGGGAACCCGCTGTCTTTTTCGCAGCAGCGAATGTGGATCTTGAATCAGTTAGAGCCAGAGAATGCTGTTTACAACATTCCCACAGTTCTGCACTTGCAAGGTTGTTTGAATGTTCCAGCGTTGGAGCAGAGTTTGAATGAAATTCTGCAACGTCACGAAGTGCTGCGGAGCGGTTTTGTCGCGCACCAAGGGCAACCGCTCCAGGTGATCCATCCGATTGTCACTCTGAAAATTCCTGTAGTAGATTTGTCCGAAAAATCGACTGCTCAACAGCAAACAGAAATTCAGCGCCTTACGATCGAAGCGGCTCAAAAACCGTTTGATCTGAGTCAGGTTCCGCTTTTACGAATCACACTGCTGCGGTTGCGATCCTCTGAGCACGTGATTTTATGTACGATTCACCACATTGTCTCGGATGCTTGGTCAGCGCAGGTATTGATGCGTGAATTGGTGGTTCTTTACCGTGCTTTTTCTCAAGGCAATCCCTCTCCATTGCCAGAACTCCCGATTCAATATGCCGATTTTGCTTACTGGCAGCGTGAATCTCTCAAGGGCGATCGACTGAACACGCACCTATCCTACTGGAAGGAGCATTTGCACCCTTTACCATCGCTGTTATCGCTACCCACAGATTATCCACGTCCTCCGGTTCAAACCTTTCGAGGAAAAAGCTGCTGGCTGCAACTTTCGGCTTCTCTCACTCCTAAGCTCAAGCAACTGAGTCAGCAGCACAACGCCACGCTATTCATGACCCTGCTGGCAGCCTTCACGACGCTGCTATATCGCTATACTCAGCAAACGGATATTTTGGTTGGTACGCCGATCGCCAATCGCACCCAAAGTGTGACGGAATCCTTGATTGGCTGCTTCGTTAACACACTGGTTCTGCGAACGGATCTATCGGGCGATCCCCCATTCAGTGAGTTACTGGCGCGGGTGCGAGAAGCAACTTTGCAGGCTTACACTCATCAGGATCTCCCGTTTGAGCAACTGATCGAAGCGCTCAATTTGGAGCGGACATTGAGCCATGCTCCCCTGTTTCAGGTCATGTTTGGGGTGCAAAATGTGCCAACAACTGCATTGGTATTACCAGAGCTAACAATCACTCCTCAACCCTTGGAGAGTAGCACTGCCAAGTTTGATTTATCGCTTCTCTTTAGTGAAACTGAACAAGGATTGTTAGGCGGACTAGAATATAACTGTGATTTGTTTGCAGCCGATACAATAGAGCGATTGATCGGACACCTGCAAATGTTGTTGGAAGGAATCGTCACCAATCCACGGCAGCGCCTCAGTCAGCTACCGTTACTGACCGCAGCAGAACAGCAACTCCTGATTCAATGGAATCAAACCCAGGTTGTTTATCCAGAGCAGCTTTGTTTGCATCAGCGGGTAGAAAGACAAGTCGAGAAAACTCCCGACGCGATCGCCGTTGTGTTTGAAGGGCAACACCTTTCCTATCGAGAATTAAATACTCGCGCCAATCAACTCGCTCATTTCCTACATCGATTAGGAGTCAGAGCAGAGGTGCGAGTAGGAATTTGCCTGGAGCGATCGCTAGAAATGGCGATCGCACTGCTGGCAGTTCTTAAGGCTGGCGGAGCCTACGTGCCCCTTGATCCAGACTATCCATGCGATCGATTAGCGTTTGTGATGACAGACGCTCAAGTCCCGATTTTACTAACCCAACAGCATTTGAAGCCGATCGTCTCGGAATTTCAGGGGCAAATTCTTTGTCTAGATACCGACTGGGAGCAGATTGCTCAGGAATGCTCCACTAATCCTAACCCTGTTGCCAGCTTAGAGAATTTAGCGTATGTGATTTACACTTCTGGCTCTACAGGCAAGCCGAAAGGAGTGATGAATACCCATCGAGGCATTGATAATCGTCTCTGCTGGATGCAAGCAACGTATCAGTTAACGCCCCGCGATCGCGTCCTTCAAAAAACGCCGTTTAGCTTTGATGTATCGGTCTGGGAATTCTTCTGGACGCTTGCTACGGGTGCTTGTCTAGTGATGGCTCAACCAGGGGGACATCGAGACAGTGCCTACCTCGTCGGGCTGATTACAGAACAAAATATTTCTGTGCTGCATTTTGTTCCGTCTATGCTTCAGGTCTTTCTGGAGGAGCCGAAATTATCAGAAGCCTGCTGTTGTATCCGACAGGTTTTTTGCAGTGGTGAAGCCTTACCTGTGGAGCTACAAAATCGCTTTTTTGAGCAACTAGATGCCACCTTACATAATCTCTATGGACCCACCGAAGCCGCGATCGATGTGACGTACTGGGAATGCGATCGCCATTCTGGGCAATTCACGGTTCTGATCGGTCGCCCAATTGCTAATACGCAAATTCACTTGCTTGATCACTCCTTGCAGCCTGTACCAATTGGGGTTCCTGGTGAGCTTTACATCGGCGGGATGGGTTTGGCAAGAGGCTATCTCGATCGTCCGGCACTCACAGCAGAACGATTTATTTCGCATCCTTTTAGTGATGTACCGGGAGCAAGGCTCTACCGCACAGGCGATCTAGCTCGCTATCGGGCGGATGGAGCGATTGAATTTTTGGGTCGGACGGATTACCAAGTCAAAATTCGGGGATTCCGGATTGAGTTAGGTGAAATTGAAGCGGTCTTGAGTCAGTACCCCCAGATACGGGAAGCAGTGGTAGTGGCGCGGGAAGAAGCAACCGGACAGAAGCATCTGGTTGCCTACGGAGTTCTCCGAAATCACGAGGAAATTACAATTCAGGCATTACGAAACTGGCTGAACCAGCGATTGCCAGAGCATATGATTCCTTCAGCCTTCGTCTGGCTGGAACAGATGCCGCTAACTCCCAGTGGAAAGATCGATCGCCGCGCCCTACCCGCGCCGGAGATAGCTCGATCGAGGTTAGCCGCTCGCTACATCGCTCCCCAAACGCCTGTTGAGCAGCAGCTTGTAGGGATCTGGTCGCAGGTATTGGCGATCGAGACAATCGGTGTACAGGATAACTTTTTTGAATTGGGAGGGGATTCCATCCTCAGCCTGCAAATCATCGCAAAAGCGAATCAAGCCGGATTGCATTTAACTCCCAAGCAGTTGTTTCAACATCAGACCATCCAGGCGCTAGCAGCCGTCGTTGGTACTGCCTCTCACGCAATAGCTGAACAGGGGGTAGTCATAGGTTCACTGCCGCTGACCCCGATTCAACACTGGTTTTTTGAGCAGTCATTGCCAGACACACACCATTGGAATCAAGCAGTATTGCTAACAGTGCATCAGCAGATGGATTTCACTGTTCTCAAACAGGTGATGCAGCAGTTACTGAGCCATCACGATGCTCTACAATCGCGGTTTTATCAAGAAGGAAACTGTTGGAAAGCGGTAAATGCAGAATTGTCGCCTGATCCCTGTGCTGCGATCGATCTCTCTGAACTGCCAGACACACAACAAAATAGTGCAATGGTTAGAGCGATCGAGCAACTGCAAGCCAGCCTGAATCTGGCAGAGGGAGCGCTGATACGGGTGGTCTGGTTTAATTTTGGCGCTGGCAAATCCAGTCGTCTGTTGTTCATCATTCATCATTTGGTTGTGGATGGGGTGTCTTGGCGCATCTTGTTAGAAGATTTTCAAATGCTCTACCAGCAGCAGCTTCAGGGACGCGCCATGCAGCTACCTGCAAAAACGACTGCTTTTAAACAGTGGGCGCAACAGTTGCAACTCTATTCACAGTCTGAGGAATTACAACAAACTCAAACCTATTGGCTGTCTCGCAGTTGGATAGAGTTGCTTCCGATCGATTTCCCAAATGGAATTAACACTGTTGCCAACACTCATACGCTGTCCGTTAATCTGAGTCAGGCAGAAACACAGACGTTGTTGCAGCAGGTACCTATTGTTTATCGCACTCAAATCAATGACTTACTCCTGACCGCACTGGTTCAGGCATTCGCTCAATGGACTGGAACTTCCCGGTTGTTGGTAAATCTGGAAGGTCACGGACGCGAACAGCTTTGGGAAGACATAGACCTATCGCGCACAGTTGGCTGGTTTACCACGCTATTTCCAGTACAGCTAGATTTGACAAATATCACTGATCCGGCTGAGGCATTGAAATCGATTAAAGAGCAGCTACGCCGGATTCCTACTCGTGGATTGAGCTATGGAGTGCTGCGTTATCTCAATCAAGACACTGTTAAACCACTACGATCGCTGCCTCAAGCCCAAGTTAGCTTCAATTATCTGGGTCAGTTTGATCAGTTGCTGCCAGAGTCTTCTCTGTTCGAGCTTGCGCCGGAGTCTGCTGCACCCCTGCAAAGTTTGTCCGGCAGTCGCTATCATCTATTGGACATTCAGGCTGGAGTCACAGGAGGACAACTGCATCTCAACTGCACCTACAGTCAAGCAGTGCATCAATCCGCCACGATCGCCGCGCTCATGCAAGCCTTTGTCGCATCCTTGAGAACATTGATCGATCATTGCCTGTCTCTTGGTGCTGGAGGAAGCACCCCTTCAGACTTTCCGATCGCAGAACTGGATCAAATAACGCTGGATCGATTAGTTGGCAGCGATCGCACGATTGAGGATTTGTATCCGCTCTCTCCAGCACAGCAGGGGATTTTGTTTCACACGCTGTATGCGCCAGACCACGGACTCTACAGCACCCAACTATCATTTAATTTGTGCGGAAAATTGGATACCGTTGTTCTCCAGCAAACCTGGCAGCGGATCGTCGATCGCCATCCTGTTTTTCGGACTGCTTTTGTTTGGGAAGGACTCGATCGACCCTTGCAAGTTGTGCGACAGCAGGCTTCCCTATCCTGGCAGGAGGCAGACTGGCGCAACTTGTCTTCAGAACAGCAGCAAGCCCAGATTGCCGCTTTATTGAAAGACGATCGACAGCGTGGGTTTCAAATCCACCAAGCTCCACTGAGTCGGATTCTCCTGATCCGACTGACAGAAGACACCTACCGATTTATCTGGCATTTCCATCATTTGATTTTAGATGGATGGTCTGTGCCGCTAGTGTTTCAGGAAGTGTTCGCCACCTATGAACGGCTCTATCAGGAACAATCAGTACTTGCACCGCCGACTCGTCCCTATCGGGATTACATCACCTGGTTAATCAACCAGGATCTTGCTTCAGCCGAAGCCTTTTGGAGTCGAATGCTGCAAGGATTTACGACCCCAACCCGATTCAGCAACTCGGTAGCCAAAATCGATCGAGCCAGTGAAGCCGCAATTCTGTCGCGATCGTTCACGCTCCAAACAACTGCTGCGCTGCAATCCCTGGTTCAACAGCATCGGCTAACACTGAACACGCTGATTCAGGGAGTTTGGGCACTGTTATTGAGTTATCACAGTGGCAGCGAGGATGTAGTATTTGGTGCAACAACAGCAGGTCGTCCGGTGACGCTATCTGACTCGAATTCTATGATTGGGATGTTTATCAATACTCTGCCTGTGCGGGTGCAGATTAATCCGGCTGCTGCTTTCATTCCCTGGCTTCAAGCAATTCAAGTTCAACAAAGTGAAGCCCGACAGTATGAATACACGCCACTGGTACAAATTCAGAGGTGGAGCGATCTTGCTCCAGGCTTACCGCTATTTGAGAGCCTGATTGTATTTGAGAATTACCCGATCGATGAATCTCTAAGACAGCGATCGACTCAGTTAGAAATTCAGCGAGTCAGTTCCAGCGTGAATAATGGCTATCCGCTCACTGTGCGAGTGATTCCCGAAACAGAGTTATCGCTGCAACTGTTGTATGACCCGACTCGATTGGATGCCGACGTTATGAATCAATGGCTACAGTGTTTTTCAACGGTTTTACGTCAAATTGTCGAACAACCGGAGGTGCCATTAAAAGAACTTATTACCTGGATCGTTGCAGCCGAGCAGCAACACCAGCAAACGAAAGCACAGGAGCTAGAGCAATTGAGCCTTCAGAGGTTGAAATTGACTAAGCGACGCAAACAGCATTAACCCTTGATGGACTTCCCGACTATGAATCAGATTCCAGATCCCACGACTTTCATCCGGCAGCATCGACGTAAGTTAGTGACTTCTACAACTCAGCTTGTTCAGATGCAACCGTCTGAACAGCAGCTTCCTCTGATCATTCAGCCAACGTTGGAAGGACTGAGTTTAGCGGCGTGGGCAAAGGAGAATCAACGACTGATCGAAACAGAGTTGTTGAAACATGGCGGTATTCTGTTTCGTAACTTTCAAGTGTTAGGGGATGCAGATTTTGAGATATTCATGCAGGGGGTTTCCCAAACCGCGATGCCTTATTCCTATCGATCGACCCCCCGCACTCAGGTTCGCTCCAATGTCTACACCTCTACAGAATATCCGGCAGATCGGGCAATTCCCCTTCACAACGAAATGTCCTACGCGCGGCAATGGTGCTTGAGAATTAGCTTTTATTGCGTTCAGCCTGCTCAACAGGGGGGAGAAACCCCGATCGCGGATAGTCGCCGGGTTCTAGCACAGATTCCTTCCAGCATTCGATCGCGATTTGAGAACGGTGTGCTGTATGTGCGAAATTATGGTGGAGGATTGGATTTGCCCTGGCAAGAAGTCTTTCAAACGGACGATCGAGCAGTCGTTGAAAAATACTGCCATCAGGCTGGAATTGCCGTTGAGTGGTGGGGACAGGATCAGTTAAGAACTCGTCAGGTGTGTCAAGCGATCGCGACCCATCCTCAAACGGGCGAAGCGGTTTGGTTTAATCAGGCGCACCTATTTCACATCACAAGTTTAGGCGCAACGCTCCAGACCGATCTGATGCAGGGAATTCCTGTGGAAGCGCTCCCGCGCAATGCCTACTATGGCGACGGCACAGAGATCGAACCCTCTGTTCTCGAAGTAATTCGCTCTGCCTATGAGCAGGAATCGGTGCGATTTCCCTGGCAAGCCGGAGATGTGCTGCTTTTGGACAATATGCTCACCGCACATGGACGCTGCCCTTTTTTGGGTTCACGTCGAGTTCTGGCGGCAATGGCAGATTCTCACAGTCCAGACGTGCTGCGACAAACAAACATTGACAAGTAGGAACTGAACTATGCAATTACCCACGATCGAGGGATACCGACTGTCACCCCAACAAAAGCACCTGTGGTCTCTACAGCAATCACATCCTGACGTTCCAACGATCGCCCAGGGTGTGTTGCTATGTCAGGGAGCGCTTCAGGTTGAAACTTTGAAGACAGCGATAGAAAAGGTGATTCAGCGACATGAAATTCTCCGCACAACGTTTCAATGTTTGCCAGAGATGATTTTGCCACTGCAAGTGATTCAGGAGAAAACCAACCTGAGTATCTCTGTAGCAGAACCTCTTTCCGATTATGATCTGTCCCAACTGGAACTATGGATTCAAAGCTATTTACAAGAAAATAGCCAAGCTTCCTTTGAGCAATCTGCATCGCTCCGAGTGGCGATCGTTCCCCTTGCGCCACAGCAACATCTGCTGATTTTGAGTCTTCCGAGTTTATGTGCAGACGCGACAACGCTACAGTTTCTTGCTAGCGAAATTAGCCGTACCTATGCTGGCAATTTTGATCATGAACCAGATGAGCCAATGCAGTATGCCGATCTAGCAGAATGGCAAAATGACCTCCTAGAAGCGGAAGCAACGAATTGTGGTAAAACTTACTGGCAGCAGCAATTCATGGATTTAAGCGGATGGAAGCTTCCCTTTGAGCGCCAAGGTCTTCAGGCTGCACCATTTCAACCGCGCTGCTTCACCGCTCACCTGGATGCTGAAACTATTAGCCAGTTAGCTCAAAATTACAACGGCTCGATCGCGGCGGTATTGCTGACTTGCTGGCAAGTGCTGCTGTGGCGGATGACGAGTCGATCGGACATCACGATCGGTGTTACCAATGCGGGGCGAAAGTACGAGGATTTGCAGTATGCTCTAGGACTATTGGACAAATGCTTACCTTTACAGAGCCATTTGGAGGAAAACGACCTGTTGAGTCAACGGGTGCAGCAGACGGCTCAGATCATGCAGGAAGCACACCAATGGCAAGAATATTTTACAGGATTGCCTCTAGTAACTTTGCCCGTTGGTTTTGAGTTTGCAGAATGGTCTGTGGCATCAATGCCTGATCTGACTTTTTCTATCTATCAGCAAGCAGTTTACCTGAATCGTTTCAAAATCAAACTGTCCTGTATCCGTCAATCTGGTCAGCTTCGAGCCGAATTTCATTATGATGCTAATCTGTTTGCAGCCGACGCGATCGCTCAAATTGCAAACTATTTTCAAACCTTACTGACTTCGATTATTAATCAACCAGACGCTAAGATTGCAGACCTCAATTTCCTCGGCGATCGCGATCGACAGCGACTTTTAGTAGATTTCAACCAAACAACAATCAGCCATTGCAATCACAGCACGATTCATCAATGGTTTGAACAGCAGGTAGAACAATCACCCGATCGCGTTGCCGTAGTCTTTGAGGATCAATCCCTCACCTATGCGGAACTAAATGCCCGTGCCAATCAACTGGCTCACTTCCTGCGGACGCAGGGAATTGAACCTGAACAGGTTGTGGCGCTCTATGTCGATCGTTCTCCAGAAATGCTAATCGGCTTGTTGGGAATTCTTAAAGCGGGCGGTGCATATTTACCCCTTGATCCGGGCTTACCTACGACGGCAGTTGACCAACGGTTACAGCAGGTTCAAGCCACAATTCTCCTGACCCAGCAGCAACTTGCAAAAGATTTGACATTGACAGCACAGGTCATTTGTCTGGATACGGACTGGTCTACGATCGCTCAACAAGCCACCACCAATCTAACCAATTGGACAACACCCGAAAACTTAGTTTATGTCCTGTTCACATCAGGTTCAACAGGAAAACCGAAAGGGGTGGCTGTAGAGCATCGACAGTTGTTGAATTATGTTAACGGCATCTTAACAAGCCTGACTATCCCTGAGGGAGCAAGTTTTGCCACAGTTTCTACGCTGGCTGCGGATTTGGGCAATACCACGCTGTTCGCTTGCCTTTGTACAGGTGGCTGTTTACACCTGATTTCCCAGGAACGATCGCTCGATCCGAATGCGCTAGCAGAATACGGTCGGCGGCACGCGATCGACTATCTCAAAATTGTTCCTTCCCACCTCAAGGTGTTGCTGGACGCTGCTGATTGTCGGGCAATCCTGCCCCGGCGACAGCTAATCTTGGGTGGAGAAACGCTTCATTGGCATCTAGTTGAACAAATCCGGCAGCACGCGCCCACCTGTCAGATACTCAACCACTACGGACCGACAGAAACCACTGTGGGCGTGTTGACTTATGAAGTTCAAGAACGCCTGTCGGCAGCCGATTCTGAGACGGTTCCACTAGGCTACCCGCTGCCAAATACCCAGGTCTATTTACTCGATACTGACCTCCAGCCTGTACCGCTCGGATTTCCGGGTGAAATTTATATTGGCGGCGCTAGCGTAACTCGTGGCTATCACGCCCAGCCTGAACTTACAGCCGCCGCTTTTGTGCCGCATCCGTTCAGCAGCAATCCAGATGCCCGACTGTACAAAACCGGAGACCATGCCCGTTACCGTCTGGATGGAACGATCGAGTTTTTGGGACGCGCAGACCAGCAAGTGAAAATTCGAGGTTTCCGAATTGAACTGGGAGAAATCGAAGCGGCGTTGAAGCAACATCCAGAGGTGCGAGAGGCGATCGTGCTTGCCACAGAAGCAGAACATCCACAACTCCTCGCCTATGTCGTTCCTGAGCAGGCTGCTGATGCGATCGACAATCTGCGCCAATTTCTGCAAGCCAAACTTCCTGAAGTCATGGTGCCGTTCGCGATCATACCCTTGAAGACACTGCCATTGCTGCCGAATGGCAAGCTCGATCGTCGCACATTGTTGACAATGGAGCTTCCCCAATCAGATACCGATGGCGCATTTGTTCCACCGCGCACTTCCGTCGAAGCAACGATTGCTCAAATTTGGGAAACCGTTCTCAGGCTGCCGCAAGTGGGAATTTATGACAACTTTTTCGAGTTAGGCGGGGATTCCATTCTCTGCATTCAAGTGATTGCAAAAGCCAGTCAAGCCGGACTCCGGTTTACGCCCAAACAATTGTTTGAGCATCCCACCATTGTATCGCTGGCAGCAGTGGTGAATACGGCTCCCGTCGTTGCCGCAGAGCAGGGAATTGTGACGGGAATTGTGCCGCTGACTCCGATTCAGCACTGGTTTTTTGAGCAAGATCTCCCAGAGCCACATCACTGGAATCAATCAATTCTGCTGCAAGTTCAGCAGCCTCTTAATCCAGTTTTGCTGAGGCAAGCACTGAGTCATCTGCTGCAACATCACGATGCCCTGCGGCTGCGGTTTCATCGAGATACAACAGGCTGGCAGCAGATTAATACTGATGTTGATGCGATCGTGCCATTCACTCAACTAGATTTGTCTACCCTTGCCACCCCAGAGCAATCTGAGACAATAACCGCCGTTGCTACCGACCTGCAAACTAGCCTGAATCTCGCAGACGGTCCGTTAATGCGAGTCGTCCTGTTTAACCTGGGCAATCATCAGCCCGATCGCCTGTTGCTGATTCTGCATCATCTTGTGGTTGATGGAGTGTCCTGGCGCATTCTGCTGGAGGATTTGCAAACGGCTTACCAGCAGTTAGCTCAGAGTCAAGCAGTGCAGCTACCCGCTAAAACAACTTCCTTTAAGGAGTGGTCAGCCCGTTTGCAGAACTATGCTGACTCGGAGGCACTCCAGCAAGAACTCACTTACTGGCAGCAGGAGAGTGGAGCCGCCACACTGCCAATGGATAATCTTACTGGAGCCAATACGGTTGCCCTGACTCAAACAGTGTCCGTCGCGTTGACTCAGACAGAAACTGATGCTCTCCTCCAGGAGGTTCCAGCCACCTATCAAACTCAAATTAACGATGTGTTGCTCACGGCGCTGGTGCAGGCATTTTTTCAGTGGACTCAAATTCCCTCGCTTTATCTCGATTTGGAAGGACACGGGCGAGAGTCGCTGTTTGAGGATGTGGAGGTGTCCCGCACGATCGGCTGGTTTACCACAATTTTTCCCGTGCAATTGCAATTAGATGATCCTCAGCATTCTGAAAAATGTTTGAAATCCATTAAAGAGCAACTGCGTCAAATTCCTCGGCAGGGCATTGGTTACGGCATTCTGCGCTATCTGAATCAGGATGAGGCGACGGCTGGTCTACGCGATCGTTCGCCCGCTTGCGTGAAATTCAATTACCTGGGGCAGGTAGACGCGATCGCCGCTGCAACGTCCTTATTTGCCCCTGCACTGGAATCGACAGGATTGGGGCGCAGTCCTCAAGGCAACCGCCGTTATCTGCTCGATATCACTGCAATTGTGAGCGAGGGACAACTACACCTACGGTGGGATTACAGCGCGGGAATTTACCAACGTCCTCGCATTGAGCAGTTGGCTCAACACTATCTCACGGCTCTGCGATCGCTGATTGTTCACTGTCAGTCTTCAGAAGTGGGCGGTTACACTCCCTCAGATTTTCCAGATGCTCAACTCGATCAGGAAGACCTCGATTTATTAATTGCTCAGTTAAGTTAGCCAGGGAGCCAAACAGATTATGAAAGCGAAAAACGTAGCTGATATCTATGAGCTTTCGCCCATGCAGCAAGGATTACTCTTTCACACGCTGCACGACCCGAACTCGATCGCCTATTTCGATCAAAATAGCTTTACGCTGCGTGGCAATCTGAATATTTCCGCTTTCAAACGAGCCTGGGAAATCGCACTGGAGCAACATTCCATCTTGCGAACCTCGTTTCATTGGGCAACGCTCAAAAAGCCTGTACAAGTTGTTCATCAACAAATCGAATTGCCCTGGCAAGAACTGGATTGGCGCGAACAAACCTCGATCGAGCAGCAGGAAAATCTCCGGGCTTTTCTGGCAGTCGATCGCGCTCAGGGATTTGAGATGACAACCGCACCCTTGCTGCGGCTCACTCTGATCCACCTTACAGAAGACACTTATCAATTCACATTTAGCAAACATCACATTTTGCTGGATGGCTGGTCACGATTGCTAGTGTTCAAGGAAGTATTTAATCTCTACACTACCCTGACCACCGGAGAAACTTTCCAGCTTCCACCCTCACCTTCCTTCCGCAACTACATCACTTGGCTGCGGCAGCAAGATTCCCTGCAAGCAGAAACCTTCTGGCGTAAAATGCTTCAGGGATTCATCGCACCAACACCACTGGGCGTTGATCAGCCAGTTTCTAACCCGCTCTCCACGACTGACCCCTACACAGTTCAGCGGCTCGATCTACCCCAAATCGGTGCCGATCTCCAGCAATTTGCTCGACAGCATCAGCTAACCCCTACTACGCTAGTTCTGGCAGCTTGGAGTCTTTTGTTGAGCCGCTACAGTGGAGAATCTGATGTGGTTTTTGGCATCACCTCCTCCGGGCGACCCGCTTCGTTATCCGGCGTAGAAGCGATCGCGGGACTGTTTATCAACACGCTACCCGTCCGCGTTCAAGTTAATCCAGAAGCAACACTGGTGCCCTGGCTGCAACAGTTTCAGGCGGGACAGGTCGAAATGCGGCAATACGAATATAGTTCGCTGGTTCAGATCCAAGGCTGGAGCGAACTGCCTCGCGGTGTCCCACTGTTTGAGAGCCTGGTCATTACTGAAAACTATCCAGTTGATACCTCTCTACAAAGACAAGCAAACGAGCTTAACATTGAAGGCGTTCTCTCATTTGGTCGATCGCACTATCCCCTCAGCCTCGTCATTGGATTAGGATCACAGGTTTTCTTGGAGCTTACTTATGACGATCGTCGATTCAATGCTGACACGATTAATCGCCTTTTAGGACATCTACAAACGCTTTTGACAGGGATGATTGTAGAGCCAAATCAACGGCTCAAGGAGATTCCTCTCCTGACCGCTAAAGAACAACAAACCCTCGTAAAAGAATGGAATCAGACCAGCACCGAGATTCCTGAGTTGTGCCTGCACGAATGGGTGGAAGCTCAGGTGCAACACACTCCAACCGCGATCGCCCTCCGCTACCATGACACCTCCCTCACCTACGACACGCTCAACCAGCGTGCAAACCACCTCGCTCACCACTTGCAACAGGCAGGAGTCACCGCAGGAACCCGCGTCGGCTTGTTCCTAGACCGCTCTCCCACCCTGCTCATTGCCCTCCTCGCCGTTCTCAAAGCAGGTGGCACGTATGTTCCCCTCGACCCTGCCTACCCGACAGAGCGCCTCACCTTCATCCTCTCGGATGCTCAGGTCGCCCTGCTGCTGACTGACACCTCCCTGGAGACTCTCTTCCCCTTTGCCGGACGGGTGCTGCCGCTCGACTCACTCTGGAACAATAATGGTTCTTCACCGCGCTCCCCACAGCCCTGCTCTGTCACCCCAGACGCTCTGGTATACATCCTCTACACCTCTGGCTCCACCGGCAGACCGAAAGGTGTACAAATTCCCCACCGTGCGGTGGTCAACTTCCTCTCCTCGATGCAGCAGGACTTGAAGGTGCGTCCCGGCGACGTGCTGCTAGCGGTCACCTCACTCTCGTTTGACATCGCAGTGCTGGAATTGCTGCTGCCTCTCGTTGTGGGGGCAACGGTAGAACTGGTAGACCGAGCCACGGCAGTCGATGGTCAGCGATTAGCAGCCACCCTGACTCGGACACAAGCCACCTTCATGCAAGCCACCCCTGCCACCTGGCGACTGCTGCTGGAAGCAGGGTGGCAGGGCAGATCAACGCTCACGCTGCTGTGTGGCGGAGAAGCTCTTACGCCTGACCTCGCTGCACAACTGCTTCCTCGCGCCGCCGCACTGTGGAATCTCTACGGTCCTACTGAAACTACGATCTGGTCTACTCGCCATCGCCTCACAACGGCGACGGATGCGGCGGTGGTCGGACACCCACTCTCCAACACGCAACTGTACATCCTCGATCAACAGCAGCAGCCCGTGCCGATCGGGGTAGTGGGAGAACTGTACATCGGCGGCGCGGGAGTGGCACGCGGTTATGTGGGACGAGCCGACCTGACGGCAGCGCGTTTTGTGCCGGATGCGTTTAGTGCAGTCCCAGGAGCACGATTGTATCGAACCGGAGACCGGGTGAAGTATCGAGCGGATGGCAGCGTCGAGTATGTGGGGCGGGTAGATGATCAGGTGAAGCTGCGGGGCTTTCGGATTGAGTTGGGTGAGATTGAAGCGGTACTGTCTCAGCATCCTCAAGTCCGCCAGGCTGTCGTATTGCTCACAGGAGAACATTCTCAGCAATATCTTTGCGCCTTTCTTGTTCTAGAGAAAGATCAGACGATCGTTGCTGACGAATTGCGTTTCTTCTTAAAGGAGATCCTGCCGCAGTATATGATTCCCTCTACCTTCATTGTCCTGGAGTCTTTACCGCTGACACCCAATCGCAAGATCGATCGTCAAGCATTGGCTGCGATCGACTCCATCGAACTACCACCTACCACAAGTTACATTCAACCCGAAACGCCTGACGAACAGCAGCTTGCAACGATTTGGATGGAGATTTTGGGTGTTCAGCAGGTTGGAACGCAGGATAATTTCTTTGACTTGGGTGGGCATTCCATTCTCGTGATTCAACTTTGGACGCGAATCAAGGAATTATTTCAGGTAGAAATTCCTTTGCGAAGTTTGTTTGAGGCACCAACGATTACAGAGCAAGTAAAGGTGATCACCAATCTGCAACAGCAAGTCCAATTCACTCAGGAATTGGTGACAACAATAGCGGTGGATTTGAGGAAAGAAGCAGTCCTCGATGTTGACATTCAACCTGAAACAGAATACGCAATAGAAACATCCCCTCCAGATGCAATCCTCTTAACCGGGGCAACTGGATTTCTGGGGGCTTTCTTACTACATCAGCTTCTACAGCAAACCTCTGCAACGATTTACTGTCTGGTTCGTGCTTCCACGATCGAACAAGCGAGAGAAAGACTTCAACGAAATCTTGAGGCTTACGCCCTGTGGAATCAGAATTTTGCCCACAGAATTCTTCCAGTCTTAGGAGATTTAGCTCAACCAAAACTAGGACTTACTTCTGATCAGTTTCAGACTCTAGCTGATCGCATTGATGTGATCTATCACAATGGTGCTCTGGTCAACTTTGTTTACTCCTATTCCACACTGAAAGCCGCAAATGTTCTGGGGACTCAAGAAGTTTTGAGACTGGCGGCAATGATTCGCACAAAGCCTGTCCACTTCATCTCAACATTTAGTGTCTTCTCTAACGTCGATCGCTTAGAAAAAATAGAAGTTAGAGAAGAGGATACTCCGGAAGCTTGTGAAAGCCTTCAGAGTGGATATGCTCAAAGTAAGTGGGTTTCAGAAAGGCTAGCAGCGATCGCAAATTCTAGAGGGATTCCAGTTTGCATTTACAGATTGGGAAGAATCACCGGAGATACCCAAACAGGAATCTGCAACACGGATGATTTCATGTCTCGTATGATTAAAGGGTGTATTCAAATCGGGTATATTCCAGAACCAGACAGTGATACCTTAGTAGACATGACACCCGTTGACTACGCAAGTCAGGTGATCGTTCATCTTTCTCAACAGCAACAGCTTCTCGGACAGGTATTTCATGTTGTCAATCCAACTCCAATTCGGATTCAGCAGCTACTAAACTGGCTAATTGGCTCATCTGGCTACTCGTTGAAAGCCGTGAGTTATGAGCAATGGCGTGAAGAGTTAATCAAAGTGACAAAATCTTCTCAAGACAATGCCCTATACCCCCTGTTACCCCGATTCTTACTCAAATCGACTGAGGAATCTAAAGACAGCCAATTAAATCTATCCGAATCCAAGTTTGATTGTCGTAATACTCTAAAGGGGCTTCAAGGAACAAGTATCTCCTGCCCTCAAGTGAGCGACAAACTGCTAAAAACCTACTTTCAGTACTACAAGCAGAGTAATTACCTAAAGTCACCCAGTACAATAGTCCGGACAGAATCAGGCAGCGATAATGCCGTAGTTGCAAAGGCTTGAGTAGTTTGGATGCGATTTAATTTCGCTTGGCTCCAGGTCTAAGTTGCAAATAAATTGCTCTAGCAGATGTTGATTGAGCATTCGCCGTTTGACACTTGCCATTGAGAAAACAAACGGGGGTTGTCCTGAATGCTGTTGGAGTGCGTCTAACTTTGCGAGATTGAGGGCAGTGAGACTGGCATTAAAATGAACGATCGCAAATCTTGACGATCGCCGAAAAGCATGGAGCTTTTGATGTACGAGTGTTTGGTTCAGTGGCACGCGGGGAAGCAACCTCAGAAAGCGACATAGACTTTTTGATCGACTATGACTTGGTACGGATTACACCTTGGTTTCCGGCAGGACTGATCTTAGATTTGGAAGCGTTGCTGAATCGAAAAGTGGATGTCGCCACGATCGAGATGTTAAAGGAGAGAATCAAAGCGCGTGTCTTGGCGGAGGCAGTGCCATTGTGAAGGTGAGCAACTACGATCGCTGAAAATCTCTCAATCCACCTATTACCAATGCACTCAAAACAGCAGAAGTAATGGCTCAATTCGTGTTTAGCTTGATTCTTGATTAGACCGAACGCTGCTCTAGCCAGGTTGCCAAGTCGTTCAGTTGCTCAAAATCTACCAAAGCCTCACCCAGTTCTTCTAATTGCAGCAGAGATAAGGCGGTGATCTGCGATCGCGTTTCCTCAGAAAGTTCCTGCTTCAATCGACGAGTAAGTTGTCGTAAAACAAGTTTCATCGCTTCTTCTGTTCTCGCTCCTTCTGTCACTTCTTCTCGCAGTTCCCGATAAACCCGTGTTTCTTGGAATGTAATATCTAGCATCGCTTCCACCTCTTCTCGACTTAAAGAACCGAACTTGTACGACATGATTGTAATCACCATATTCATTATGAAGCTACTTTCCTCTGATTCCCACCCCTCTTGCTGAGATTGAGCAAGGAGATATCGCGCTTCTGATGGAGCTTGATTTTGCGTTAATGTTGTCAGCACCATTAGTGCAACTCCTGGTGGCAGTTGACGAAATTCGCCTAGCTCGTTCAAGTAGATTCGATGTACCTGATCGCTGTTGAGCAAGGCGCGATAAGGATGTGAAGCAGTTTGCTCGGTGCTACGAGAAGGATAGACTATCACTGCTTGCCAGTCAGAAAAGCGATCGCGGTTTCGGTAAAAGTACAGAAACGCTTCACCAAACATCCGCTCGTACAATTTTTCGTCGCGTTGGAACTGGACTTCAGCAAAAAAGACGGTTCCGGGAGGATCGGACTCTGGTGGCAAAAACACTCCGTCAATTTCAAACTTCGGTTCTTTCACCGCAACGGAATCAAAGCGATAGTCACGGGCGTTGATGGGTGGCGATTCTAACAACTCAAAGAGCAGGATTGGGGATTGGGCAAACAAGCGATAAAAAATAGAATCTCGGCGCATTGATTCTGGGTTTGAATAGAGAGTAAGACGATCGTACTATCTCATTCGCCTCTAGCTTGACTCGCGCTTCGATTGAGGAAGTTCCAGGACGATCGCGGCTTGTCGATCGAGCAACGCTTGCAGCATCGATAGTTGTTGTTCGAGTTCATAAATTGCGTTGCGTCGCTGAATTCTGGCAAACCAGTCGCGGTATTTCTCACTGCCCATCTTTCCTAAGCCTTGATGCTTGACTTCAGGGTTGTCGCTGGTGAGTTTGTAGTATTCGTAGGTTTTGCCGCCTTTGTTCTGGAAATTGGGGCTGATCCAGACGTTTGCAGGAGCTACTGCGCCGGAGTTTCTGATCTCTGTGATGAGTGCGAGAAGGCGTTCCCGCTCGGCGAATAGGTGTTCATTCACGTTTTCTTGTCGGTTTGAATCTGTACAGACAAGAAAACAGGCAGAGTTTCTTGTCGATCGAGCGATCTACCGACAAGAAAATAGTAATTAATGAATGATGCTCTAGCACAACTGGAAAATCCGGTGAGTTGTGCGATGGATGAGCAATCACTTCAAAAATTTCAGAGAATTCGCAGGACGAGTAGAGGCGGAAGGTGATGAGGGAGGCTTCTAAGCAACGTTAGCAGGTTTTGCTTTAGCACGACGCTTGAAGCTCTCGAAGTCGATTACTTCGGATTTTTTAGCAGTCTCCCAAATCTCTCTAACGAGATCTTCTAGTGGCGGGAAAACAACTAAAACAAATTGCCCTAGTCCTCTGCTCCTCTTGCTAGCAACTCTCATTACTTTTGGCATATTAGACCAGTCAGGCGGTACCAAAAAGACTTCATCGTTGATTACCACCAGATGCTTGTCCGCAAGACTGGAATTAAAGCCGTTGGTTTGTAAGAATTGAACGACCTTTTTAACTGTTTGTGGAGAGGTCTTCTTCCGCAAATCCTGAATGACGCGAATTTCTAGAATCTGCTCCCATTTGTAAATAACCGTTGGCTTTTTGGAGTTGCCATATTTCTCAGGCACAACAAGTTCCGCTCGATCTAAGTAAGCGAGATTGCTAGAAGTTGTTTTTGCAAGAGCGATCGCTTCTTGTCGAGTGAAGCCTTCCATAAAAGTTTAGGTTTTATTTAACATTCTTTAGTGTAGCAAACGTGTCAATCAGTAAACGTTGTGTATAATGTAAACGTGTCTTGTTTCAAAGGGCACAACAACTACTCTCTTTTAAGGAAAATCACTGATGTCAAAAGGTAAGCACGTTGTCCCTCATTCTGAGGGCTGGGCTGTCAAATCTGAAGGAGCTAGTCGCGCCTCCCGCGTCTTCGAGACGCAACGCGAAGCGATCTCTTATGGTCGTGAGCAGGCGATATAGCGCTACGCGAGTACTGCCCAACCAGAATTGCTTGCACCGCCCGATTAATCGCAATCCGCTGATAATAGCGAGGAATTTTACCCCCAGTCAGATCAAACGGTGTGAGTAGATTTTCAGCAATCTCATCGCTCAATCCCTCAGACTGTCTCCATCTCGCCCAAAGCTCCTGCGGACTGGGAAACGAATCCATCCGCGTGATCAACCCAGTTGTGTAGTCAAACTCAACGATTCCCGCTCCATTCGTCGAATAGGCAAACTTTAGCCCCAGCAGTTCAGCGTAGGTCTTTGCCTGCTCCAAACCATCCTGCGGAGACTTATGCTGACGTTTGGCTTCAACGACTGCTAGAGGAAAATCACGAGTGTAGCAAAGCAAATAATCTGCAAACTTTTTGCGCCGCCGTCGCGTCCGTCCGCCAGTGGTTAAAATTCGACCTGCATCGATCGCATACTGCTCGGTAAACAGATGAGAATGCTGAGAGCTTTCTTCCCAGTCTTTGAGCTTGGGTAGAACGTATTTCCAGCAGGTATTCGCCTCGTTGAGCATGATCAGGCTTCGTCCTCGATGCTGGTTTCAGTGCAGCCGCTTCACCGTTCGCCCTTTCTCTCAAAGAGGTATCGTTTTACACCGCGAGTCAGGGCTGCTCCTAGCCTAACTCAGATTTAATTGCAGACACCAGAAGGTGCGATCGTAACCGCTGCTTCTAAAATCAAACTTTTTCTTGTCGGTTGAGTGATGGAACGACAAGAAAACGAAATCAATCTTCTGGCTCACTGTCCATCTGTTGCAACTGTGCCAACAATTGAACCGCATCATTCTGCGTGACTCGTGCCGTTGTCTTCCGCAACTGTTCCATCACAAACCACTTGTACTGAGGTAGTGACCAGCCAATGCGTACCGTCTCTCGAAAGATCGATCGCATCACCGCTTCTTGCGCGTCTGTGTAATCAGGGGTGCGGTCTGGATAAAATGCAGGTGTCTGACCCGACGCGGAAAGCTGAAAAAGCTCTATGGGGAATCTCTGAATCATCTGTTGAAGGGGAACGGGATCGTGATTCCAGCGATCATCAGGGCGAAGATACCAATCTGCGGCTTCCAGTCGAAAATCAGGCGGTGGGGATGTGTAAAAGAGTGCCTCCTGACCCTGCTTTTCGGAAGCAATGTACTCGGCTGCGGCAGCTCGATCGAGCCACTCGATCTCAGCGGCGGTGAGCGATCGTGCCTCCACTCCTTCTGGTAACCGCAATGGCAACAGTCCGGCTTGCCACATCTCAACGCGCCTATCGAAGTCAAGGTTTGGCATCCGCTGCCCCTCAACCCGCTTCTTGGTTTTATCTACTCTTGGTTTGACCGGGCGCGGGATGCCAAAGCCCTGAGAGTTAGCCATTGCAAATTCTGGACGGTGGGTTTCTCCTGCATTATCCCATGTCATTCCTAGAGCCGCGATTTTGATCTTCTAAGCTGGTTGAATCTTGGGGATTGTTTTGGAGCAAATGCATCGAAACGTCCAACACTCCTAGGTTAATTTCTGCCCATGCCAGTGCCTCTGCTACCAAAATTGGATCGCCAGAAGCGAGAAACTGCTGCATCCGCGCCATTAGTTTTGCATTTGAAGCTTCGCGTTTGATCTGCTGCTGACGTTGCTCAGCGATTTGAAAAGCTTCGCGTCTTGCCGCTTGTTGTGCCTGGATATCTGCAAGGGTTTGCTGAACGAGTTGAACGCCGTTCAAAGGCTCAGAACCCTGCTCTGACAAAGAATTACCATCTAACCCTGGCTGAATTCGGTGTGTAGAATCGCTAGAACCATTCGCTGGCGAGGCATTACCGTCAGTGCTAGGAAATAAGCTTGTGAGACTGTGACAGTTGGATGCGCCCCCAGCGCCATCTGACTGTTCATCTCGCTTTACAACGGTTTCAAGATTAAATTCAGCCTCAGTTAAATAGTTGGGATGCCATAAGTCTCGATGACGGTAGAGAGAACCACCCCCAATTTTGTAGTCCAATAGTGTTTTGAATCGAGCCGTAGCACTGGAAGGCAGTGATCCCGTTTCCAGAAGGTTTGCGATCGCGCTTCTAATTCGTTCTCTTGTTAATTCTGATCTTTGTTGATTCCAAGTGGGTGCTTGCTCGATCGCTTGCTCCAATTCCTCAGAGGTCGCTTTGAATTTCCCCTTTTGATCACCGTAGTGAAAGTAGTGACTACTCTCGATACACTTTGCCCATTCTTCAGCGCGATGTTCGATTTCATGCTGATGCTGACACCAATCTTGATAACCGGGGAGTGATCGGGCGGTGTCGATAATATCTTCAATCAGTGCCGTCCCTGCGAGGGGTTTCCCGCCGGAGAGAATGTGATGAAAGATGTACGATCGCATCGTAATGCGTCCTAACAGCCGATTAGTTTGTCCCGGACCCGTCCAACCGAGTTCAATTTCAGCGTTGAGATCATTGACAAACTTATCGGCTTTGCCAGAGATGCGAAAAAACTTGCGTTTGGCTTGTTTGAGAATTTGCTTGAGGAGCTTTGTATCTAAATCATTGCGATCTTGGGCGAAGTTCCATTGTTGAACGAAAACTTGCTGGTTACTCCAGATAGGTTGAAAGTCTGAGTTGAGGAGATAAGAACCTGTTTGCATCGGGAGTCGGTGCGCGTTGAAGAGACTGGGCGCACCTTCGACGAGGTAAGGTCTGGGGTTGGGAAAGGCTTCGAGTTGTCCAGGATTGAGCTTAAATCCGGCGTTTTCGAGCAGCGTCGTGATAGAGATCGCGAGCTGCCAGCTACTCTGGGCGTTTGGGAACGGAAAGTAGAGGTGCAAACCACCGCTGTAGCTGGAGGTGCAGATAAGATAGCTGACCAGTCCCAGCGGTTCTAGGGCAGCGGCGATGCGAGAAATCGCGAAGGGGTCGTACTTCGGGTGATAGGTGCTACCTGCGTCGATGTCGAGGAGACAGTAGCGGGTTTCTGCGCCGAAGCGAACGCCGTAGAGATAGCTTCCCTGGTGAATGACCCGATCGCTCAAGGGATGACGGGTTTCGGTTTTCCATTCGACTTTGACACCAGGGTTGGGATGCTCTGCCCAAATGTAGTCATAGCGATGCGGGAAAAGTGCAAGAAAACCATCAGCCCACTCACGGACATCTTCAAATGATGAAAACTGTTTCGTTGCCATAGCCCTAAACTCAATAATCGTGAAGAAACTAAGAGTGCTGTATCAAACACGCTCTATAGGACGATCTGTATATCACACGCTTAATAAGACTTTTGGCTTGTCAACAGGCTCGATTGCGTGGTCGTCTTTTAGCGAGTCAACAACGGCTGAAAGTGTTCCGATGACTAAATCTGAAAAATATTGGGTCAGGCGATTCTAGAGTTTTTATTGCCTGTGATCAAAGATCACGTCTAACGATCCTAGAGCTTTTAAGTCATGCTCCTTGGAACTAGTCACTTGATTCTAGAGTTCCTGTCAACATTGGCAACACTATTAAGAGATTGAGCGTATTCTCCAAGGTTGGTCAGTTGATTCTAGAGTTTAAGTCAACGTTGTCAACACATTGGGTCGCACAGCAAGGTCTAGATAAGCTTATTTAGCGCGATGTGCGAGTAGAACTACTCTGCCACAAGCTGCTCAAACTGCAAGGGGTTAGGGCTGTGACGATTGAGCCAGCGACAGACGGTGTGAGCTAACAGCTTGCGATTGATCCGACTGGTCAAATGCCACAGATCTCGTGCCCAGACTTTTTCAATCGAGAAGCGCTCGACGAGTTGACCAATAACAGTTTCAATGAGTCGCCGCACCCGCATGGAGTCGCCGCACCCGCATGAGCAACTTCACCCAAGCGGCGTTTCGAGTGTCTTGCATATTGGAACGCAACGCTGTTTCAAGCTGGATGCCCACGGCTTGAAGTTGGTGCTGGAGGGACTGGGAGAGATACCCTTTGTCCCCAATCAGTAAGCCGTCCACTAGAGGCACGATGTCCCAGAGCGCTTCTCGCTCACTAGCATCAGCAGGGGTGAGGCTAAAGCCACTAATCACCCCGGTGGCACTGATGAGCATAATGACCATGAAACCCATAGTAAGTCTGCTTTTTTGCCGCGCAGTAGCCGTAGGCGGTTTCCCCCTGGAAACTGCGACATCGCGGCGCACGGCTGAAACAGCACAGGGGAATCGGAATCCCATCCACCAGATGCACTCCCTGGGCAAATGCACCTAACTGTGCCGCTAAACGCTGCTGAAGCTGTTCCTTGTACTGCCACAGGTTCGCCGCCTGCCGGACAAACGCAGAGCGCCTGCTCAAACCCGGAAACAGTCCTAACCAGTGTCGACGGAAGTATTTCCAAATGGCTTGGTCAGCATCAATACCCTGATACTCTGCCACAAGCTCCATCGTAATCACCTCACTGTCGGCTAAGGCTAGAGCAAAGCCTGTTTGGCGAATCGGTTGCCCTTGGGTGATCTCCTTAGGCAAATCGTCACACAGCAAAAAACCACGATGATAAACTCTTCAATAGAAAACATTGATCCCACTCAAGCTAGATAGTTTGTATGTCTAGCATTGTCCAGTGGGACTTTCCTTGCAAGAACTTAGTCGCACACCGCGTTATTTACTAGAAAAGTAATAAGTCAGCAGCGGTATTTCGACAGGTTTACAATGCGGTCAGTTGATTCTAGAGATTGAGTCAACATTGTCAACATTAGCAGAAATGTAAATTTTCTTGAAGGTACTGTTCAATGCATTGATAGTGGCAGGGTCATAGAGTTGTCAGCCAATTGCTTAGTTTCAAGCAGGTTTGAACGCGCTATTTCGTCCAACGGAATTTGAAGCAAGCCCTGACTAAGTGAAAGAGTCAGGGCATTCTAGAAACTTGGTCAGGGCATTCTAGAGCTTTAGTTAATACTAAACTTTTTAGCGTATTCGTGAAACCTTTGATGGGTAACTGCTTCAGAGCTTATTACTTGTGAAGTGGCTTGTTGCTGACGGGGTTTTGTTGACTCTGTTGGCAACATTGCTGCCGCGAATTTTGTCATGTCTGGGCAACAGGTATACTAATTCGAGTTCGTATACCACTGTTGGTAAACTGAGTGATGCTGGTGACTGCTGTGAAGCACAAGAAAAATAGATTGCCTCAGCCTGAATCGGCAACCCTGGAAAAAGGCTCTGCCTTACAATCGGCACTGCCAAGTTCCGTAGCGTCTCAGATTGTGGTTGAGAGTGCTTCTGCACCGGAGCGGATACAAGATTATGTTGAGCGACTTCGGCGTGGAAAATCTTTTCTCAATTTAGTTCTAGTTCACGTTGCCACGGGCATCAATCAGCACCGTCTACGCCAGCTCCGTTCTCAAGTCAGAGGCGACTCAGAGCTAATCAATCTCTACAACGAAACTGAGAAAATTGGTGCATTGCAAAAAGAAGCAATCGCTCGACTAGAAAAACTGTTTAAATCGGTTTTAAAGCAAGCGCCATTTTGGAAGCAAACCGCATACTGGATTACCACTCGGCTCGATCAATGGGCGTTAGAAGCTCGGATGCCAGCAGATTGCTCGATTCCTGGCGTTCTATCCGTGGAAGCTGATCCCGCATTGCCAGAAGAAGAGGCGTGGCAAGAATCGATCGTCATCAGCGCGTGTGCATTCTACACGGCAAGCGAATGGCTAAGGCATCTTGACCTGTCGGCTTTCTCGATCGAAGACATTGAAAAACTATTAGGAATTCGATCTCCAGATGCTTTGGCAACTGATCCTGCTCTATTCCAGGAACGAGAGATCGAACGAGTTGCAACGGGCTACCCGATCCTCACGGGCGCACAAGCTCTCATTAACAACCAATGGGAGGATGGAGAATACCCGTACTGGAAGAAATTAGTTGGTGAAGGATTTATTCAGCACAACATTGTGCGTCAAAGTCCATCGAATCAACAAATCGAATTAGTGCCGGGTAAAGCAGCGTGGGAGATTATCCAACAGTTTGGTCCAGAAGCCGCTTACGTTTTGCTCATTTTTTCTTCTTATGCCACTGATTCAGAAAAACCCTGGGAACAGCAGATTCGGCTTAAAGGAACCGATCTGATTCGTCTGTTTGGTTGGGATAAACGAACGGACATCACACTCGGTCAAAAGCTGAAAAAGATCGGCAACCTGGTGGAGTTAGTTTGTAGCTTGTCTGTGCTGATTAGTAACATCAACGTTGGAGCCAACCGCTATAACGTGGCGAGAGGTGCAATGTGGCTACTTGAAGAACTAGAGTATTCCGGGCAACTTGCGCTGACGGTAGATGCCAAGCAACCGAGTGCTTTAAGTTACGAGGCGGGAGATCCGGATGAACTATACATCAAGGTACGCCCTGGAAGCTGGACAGAGAAGTTTCTAAACGGTCGGGATGTCAGCGGAAAAACTGCACTTTGCCAGTATGGATATTTAGCGAAGAGTACGTTGCAAATCAATCCATATCGACAACGACTAGCATCTAAGTTGGCAATCTTTTTAACGATTATGAGCCGCATTCGACAGGATGGACGCTATGAAGTTGGGACGTTACTGGAACGCTTAGAGCCAAAAGAGTTAATGACGATCGTTGAGCAAAGTAAACAACGGAGAAATGCCTTAATTACACAATGGGATAATGCACTGCTAACCCTGCATGAATTAGGATGGCAAATCGAATTTGATAACACGACTTACCCAGAGTGCATCCGACCCGAATGGGGGTTAGCGAATGAGCCTGAGCAGTTAAGAACTCGTCCTCGTAATTGGTTAACGCTGTGGCTAAAAGCGATCGTCACTATCAAGCCGACCGTTCTCATTCAAGAAAAATTAGGATCTGTCCTAGGCTCAAATGCTCAAAGTCATTCAAACTTACCCACGGCTTTAGATGATTCACTAGGGCGCTCTCCAAATCTGACTGGTGCAGAACTCGCGATCGCGCTGAATGCAAAAGGTTGGTCTAAGGCAAAACTAGCGAAGGATTTGGGGGTCGATCGATCGCTGATCACGCGATGGATTAAGGGTGAGCGCGTCATCCAGCCAAAACACCACGCGCAGATTCAAGTTCTGTTGGAGTTGTGATGCTTTGGATGTGTGCAGGAAGTACTGGTTTAGGGTGCATAAAGCAGGAAAATGCTTTCAGTGCGTCGGCAATGCACCCTAAAAAACAGTGTAAGAATATTTAGGGGGAATACCCTCTTGTACATCAATAGTTTTGAACTGATTGCACCCTAAATTAGGCTCATTCTATGCCTCGAAAAAGTCGTAAGCAAACGATTCCTACTGTTGAAAGCATTCTCCAAGACTGTTACACCCTCGGCTTGGATGACATGATGGATTTGCGCGAGGCATTGGATGTGCTGATAGCAGAAGAGCGGCAGCGACTGAAGACAAAACCTGATGAATGGGAGATAAAACGAGAGGAAAAGATGTCGCGGACAGGGGCGCGTGGCTCTAGAGGCAACATTGAACTGAAAATGATTAACGATTGTGGACCCTATGCTTACCTTCGCTTCCGATTGGGCGATACCCACCACTCTTTCTACTTGGGTAAGGCAAAAATTGGGTAAGGCAAAAACCGAATAAGAATTCAAAGTTCAAGTTTAGGGTGCAAATCAACAAAAAGCTTCACTTATACTATTCCTATGCCCCCTAAAGTAGAAAGCCCACCGCGATAACATGGCTTTCCTTTGAGTGGTAGCAATAAGCTCTCTTCTCTAGCATCCTAAGTTCTCAACGTTAACCTTTAGTTTTGGATAAGAATTCAGTGTCAGATCAGCAGCTTAGTCTTCCAGAAAACTACGATGACTTCCTCAGCGACTTAAAGGAACGGATTCGGAACGCTCAACTTCGAGCCGCGATCGCGGTCAACCAGGAACTTGTCGTACTGTATTGGCATATTGGGAGAGAAGTCTTGAATAAGGAGCGCAGTCAAGGCTGGGGTGCAAAGGTTGTGGAGCGATTAGCAACCGATTTGAAGAAGGCTTTTCCTGAAATGAAGGGGTTTTCTGCTCGCAATCTCCGATATATGAAGACGTTTGCAGAGGCTTACCCGGATGAGTCAATTTTGCAGCAGCTTGCTGCAAGAATTCCGTGGTTTCATAATTGTGTGCTGTTGGAGAAGGTGAAAGACGCTCAAGCGCGAAATTGGTACATTCAGCAGACCATCGAACAGGGGTGGAGCCGAAATGTTCTCACCCATTATGTAGAGAGTCAGCTTTATCAGCGACAAGGGGCATCCACTACAAATTTTCTGCAAACCTTGCCTCAACCGCAGTCAGATCTTGCCCAGCAAATTTTGCGTGATCCCTACAATTTCGATTTTCTGAGTTTAGGGGATGCCGCGCAGGAGCGAGATCTCGAAAATGCTCTGGTGAATCACATCCGAGATTTCTTGCTAGAATTGGGAGTTGGGTTTGCCTTTGTCGGAAGTCAGTATCCCTTACATGTTAGTGGGAAAGATTTTAGGATTGACCTCCTCTTTTATCACTTTCGGCTGCATTGCTTTGTGGTAATCGATTTAAAGGCGGTGGAATTTGAGCCTGAGTTTGGCGGGAAAATGAACTTTTATGTGTCAGCAGTGGATGACCTTCTACGCAGCGAGAACGATCAGCCCACGATCGGGATGATTCTCTGTAAAACCCACGACAAAACGATCGTGGAATACTCTCTACGCGATGTGAACAAACCCATTGGCGTTTCGACCTACCAATTTAGAGATGCGTTGCCGGATCAACTTCAAGGAAGTTTGCCGACGATCGAGCAGTTGGAAATGGAGTTAGAAGCTGCTGCTCAAGAATTAAAGTTAGACGGAACGGATGAAGGATAACGGGTGTCATCCATGCCGCGGTTTAGGGATGACAAGACTATAGGAGAGACTCTAACTCTTTCAGCAATCGTTCTGCTTTTGTGCGTGATCGTCCCGTTAAGGGTGCTTTCGAGAGTCGCTGTAAAACGGACTTAACACGACTTGAAAACTGCACTTCTGCGGCTTGATTCACGACTTTTGGATCGTGTTGCTCCCGCCAAGTTTTTACCGCTTCTGTAATTTGATCCCGCGACCAGTTTTCTGCGATCGCTTGCTTTAATAGGGTGTTCTGCGTTTTCTCATCAGATATCCGGGCAAATAATCGCGCTTTTGAACCCTCTAAGTGTCCTTGCATAATTGCATCCTGGACAGGCTTGGGTAAATTCAGTAGAGGCAAAAAATTAACTCGAAATCCTTCTGGGCTATAGCGTCCTAACCGCTCAAATTTGCGCTCGATGATTGACCAGTCAGCTTCGAGTTGTTCCAATGGAATCGGAGCCAGTACACTGTCTTTCCGGGGAGCGCGATGAGTGCCATCAGGTTCACAATTGCGAGAATTCCAGCTAAATAGCGCAAGAATTTGCTCGCGAGATAGGGATAACTCAAGCTCTAGCGATCGCAGAACCCCGTGAACGGTTTCTAAGTCGTTAAAGTCTCGTCGCTTCAGGTTTTCTTCAAGCTCAAGATCAAGCGCTTCAACTGCGTCTACTTCAAATACTAAAGCGTCAACCCATTCAATATTTGCCTGTTGACAAGCCAGATAGCGAGTTCCGCCAGCAATCAGCTTATAGTGTCCCGCTGTCGTCGGACGCACCCACAGAACCCCTCGAAAGCCAGACGTGCGGAATGTCTCAACAAAAGACCGAATCAATACTTCGTCGTGGGATTGCCGTACTCGATCGCTGATCTCGATGTCAGATAGCCGCAACCGCACCACTGCTTTGCTGCCGTCATTTTTTGGAGCAGGTAAATTGTCGAGATCTGCTGTGGGCATCATTGAGCCGATGTTTTGCAGTGCTGCTGCCAGCCGATTAGCCATTCAAAATCTCCTCTAACAATTGCTGAATATCTGACCAAGCTTTTTCTACGGTCTTGCCTCGAAGCTGACCGATCGAGATGCCTCGACCAAAGGCTTCATCGTAAGCTGCATAATCCCGAATCACTGATTCAAAAACGGGAATACCTTGCGATCGCAGCCCTGCCTTGAAAGTTGATAGGGTTTCTTCTCGATTGTTTGGATGAACTCGATTTAGCACGACTCGATGCTTTTTGCTGCCAACGGAGTCTAGTAGCTTGACGGTAGAGCCAGTCACGCGCAGTTCGTCTTGCTTGGTTGAGCTAGGAATCAGAATTAAGGTGGAGCGCTGCACGATTTCTTCGAGGTCAACGGATTCGGGTCGGGCTTTGGTGTCTACAAAGAAATGACGACAGTTTCCAGTCTGTCCAACGGATGCAGTTTCACTCATCACTCGGAGCGGAACGCTCTCACTGTAGACAATCGATCGTGCACCGACCAAGGTGCTACGGTTTGGATCGCCGTCGATTAAAATTGTCTCAATTCCACGTTGTGCTAGAGCGTAGGAGAGATTGACCGCGATCGTGGTTTTGCCCACACCGCCCTTTTGATTGAGAATCGAGATCAGAAGCGGTTTAATGATTGTCTGGAAAGCGGGCAGGGTGGCGGATAGTTTGGCTGAAGCTTTAGATTTCCTTTTGGAGGTGGTTAGGACAGTCATAAAGTTAATGAAGGAACGTCAATGCTGGAATTTGGTTTTGTCTCGTTGCGAGGATGCGTTCAATTACGCTTATGTATACTCCTCTTGTGCAACCAGTACGACACTCTCAAAGTTCAATCTCAAAAGTCGATGAGAAGATGATACTTGCAAAGTGCAGAATTTGATCGGCAAGTTTGATTGACTCACAGGCTAACTTCCTTAGTGATGTAGAAAAGTCCTGAAAGGCTTGATGTGTCTAGAGTCTCAAATGAGACAGAAATTGCTGAGGTGGGGCGAATTGTGCGATGCTCAAGTTCCCCAACTCAAAGCAATCCCATGCAAACGCCCCATCTGTATCGTCAACTAATCGCTCAATTGCGTCAATGGATCAAACCGCAAGACCAACGACACCTGCAAGGATTTGCGGAAGCAGTCGCCCGCCATCTTGCAATCGGGAAGTGCCTGCCTGAGCCACTGGCTGCCGTATCTGAGCCATCGCGACTGCACGGCAAGAAGTCATTTGGAGCGCTTAAAGTATCTGATTCACAATCCCCAGATTCGCGCCGAAGCCTTTTACGTTCCCTTGCTCAAGCAATTTCTGCAAGCCTTTGCCGGAGCGAATTTAACTTTAACCCTTGACACCAGCCTATTGTGGGATCAGTTCTGTCTGATTGAGGTGTGCCTGGTTTGGGGCGGACGCTCGATTACATGAGCGCAAGTCGTATTGGAGCATGGGAGTGCCAGTGTGGGGTTTGAGGACTATCGCCCAGTGTTGGAACAAGCCAAGAGCGTGTTACCGATTCAAACTCAGATAACGTTGTTGGCTGACCGGGGCTTTGAACACGGAGAGTTGAGGCGGTGGTGTTCAAAGCACGGTTGGGCTTGGCTGATTCGTGCCAAGGGCAATCTGCGGGTCACGCTCTCCACCGGAGTGACTTGTCGGGTGGATGCCTTGCTTCCGCCTGCACAACAAGCTTATCTCTTCCCGGATGTCACCGTGTTGGGCGCTGTTGCCGCTCAGCTTGCCACCGCTCAGATCAGTCCGACTCAAGAGGCTTGGGCAGTGCTAAGTGACCAACCTCCCTCATTGCAAACCTTTGCACTTTATGGCGCTCGCTTTGGCGGCATTGAACCCCATTTCAAAGATTACAAGTCGGCGGCGTTTGAAGTCACTCGCTCAAATCTGCGCGATGCCATTGCCCTCACCGGATTGTTCATGCTGCTCGATGCTGCCATCCTGATTGCTCTGGTTTTAGGCATGATGCTGGTGCGCTGCGGACAACGTCATACCCTTGATCATCTCCAGGGCGCGGCTTGAGTTTTCTGCAACCCGGTCTGCGTCAACTGCAACGGCTTTGCTATCAAGGTTGTCCCATTCCTCGCTTAGAATCTTTGCCACCCGATCATCTACCTGCGGCGGTTGCCTCGCAAAGCAAGCGGGAACGGTTAGAGCAGCAGATCTTATTCTCTCGTGTGACCTGTTTCTCATCTTGAGACTGTAAAAAGTTTTCTGCATCACTAAGGGCTAACTTCTCTAAATTCAAGAGCGTGAATACTGGTATTCGCACTTTGGCAATCGAAAGCGTGAATACTGGTATTCGCACTTCAAATATTTTTGGCTCAGGTTCACATAAATAAGGCAGGACTTACGCAGGGATAAGGCGGTAAGTTAGAGCATCGGTGAAATGGGTCAATGCCATGGGCTTTACAAAACTTGATTACTGCCAATATCTGTTGAGTAGTCCGGTCAACTACACGCTAACGAATCTCGCGGAGCATCTAGCGGGCGTGAGCCATGACCGAATCAACCGCTATTTGCCAGCAATTCCAAATTCAAAAACTACGAGGAATCAGCAGTTTGAGCAGGCGGAGAGTCAGAGAGCATGAAATCCAGTAGCTGTTGCCAACTTTCAAACCAGAGGTACTTGGTCAGCGCGAGAATATCTTGGAAGAACCCGTTGCGTGTCCCCCGCTTGAGCCGAATCTGCTGATAGGACTCGTCTACCAGATGCAAGACGGTGTGAAAGAGAAACGCTAAGAGATTGAGAGTCAGCAAGCACGAAGCTAAGTGGTGTTGCCCATGTCCAAAGTTATGTTCAAGATGATAGCCCTTGGTCTTCAGCACATTGTGGTTTTCATTCTCGGTTTTCCAACGGCTTCGACCTGCCCTCACCCCTTGTGACACCGTTTCGGGAGTCAGGAGATGATCCGTGACAAAGGCATTGGAATACAGAACTTTTCCATCTGATTCTCGTACTAGCGTCAGTTCACACCAATTCACTAGCAGGGCGGGCTGAGTGTCTCGTAGCGGAATCTGATTGATATAGCGGTAGCGATAAATCTCTTTCGTGCGCTTGTTCCATTGCACTTGTTCCAAGGTCTTGACTTCGCCGTTGGCTTCCAAGTAGCCGAGCCAGTCGTAGAGGGCAGCATGAGATTCGCTCAAGCACGTAAAGATGAAGCTCAATTGATAGGACAAGCAGTGTTCGCACAGCGGTTGATGACTGTAGAGGTCGTCGCCCAACAGCGTCAACGACTGGGGGTGGAATCGATTTGCATACCTGCTGATCCAGCGTTTGGCGGCGGCTACTTCACAATCTTGCTTTTCGTGCCCGTCTTGTGGCGTGATCAATTCTGGAGCTAGGGCAATCACCTGCGGTTGCGTCGGGGACACAATCACGGGCAGAATCGCTTGATGAAAGTAGGTCACACTACCATTCTTGTGCGTTCGACTCGAACAGCACTCACAATGAATCTTCTGCGACTTGAAGTACTCTGTGCCATCTAACGCGACCAATAGCTGTCCATTCCACTGCTGATAAGGCTGCAAGTACCCATCCCGTGCTCAAGCCGCATACACCTGGAAAAACACGTCAAACAATCTCACGGCTTCCACGCCATCCAACAAATTGCGGATTTGGGGTGAACTCGGTATGTCTTCTACTCCGAATAGACTTTGAGCGTTGTCCTTCCCGCGCCGACTTCGCATCTGTCGCTGATGCTCTAGAAACGATTCACATTGCATAAAAAACACCGAAAACGCGCCCACAATCACATCGCTCAGTTTGTAGCGTGTTGCATTGCTCGCTTGGCGTGGGTCGTCAATCTGTTGAACCACTTGATAGAGATAATTCAGCAACACCGCAAAACTCAGGGGCAGGGGTTCCATGTTTCGGCTCTCGCTGGCAATCCTCCATCCTCTACTCAGTTGTTCCTTCTGTCAAAATTTGAATTTGGAATTGCTGGCTATTTGCGGAGTGAGAAACTAACGCCCCGGTTACTCTGGCAGCAAGTGGAGCATCGCATCGTGCCCTCGGCATCCGGATACATTGTGTTTGACGATAGTGTGTTAGACAAACGCTACGCCAGCAAAATCGAGCTAGCCCGTACACAGTACAGTGGCAACGAACATGGAGTCGTTCAGGGTATCGGGCTGGTCAGTTGTGTCTATGTGAATGTGAGTCGGAGTGAGTTTTGGGTGATTGACTACCGCCTCTATGATCCGCAACGAGACGGCAAAAGCAAACTGGATCATGTTGCAGACATGCTCGACAACTTGATTGAGTACAAGCGAGTGCCGTTTGCGACTGTGCTGATGGATGCATGGTATGCCACGCAAGAACTGATGGCGAAGATTGACCACATCGAGAAAATCTACTACTGTCCGCTGAAGGTCAATCGCAAAGTCGATGATAGCCAAGGACAGCAACCTTACAACCGAGTTGACGAATTGGAGTGGAGTGAGGCAGACTTAGCGCACGGCAAAACGATCAAGATTCGCAACTTTCCCAAAGATAAGAAAGTGAAACTATTCCGGGTTACTGTTTCTACCAGCAGAACGGACTATATCGTGACCAACGATATCTCTCAAAACTCGACGGACGAGACTCAAAAAGCGAGTGCTGTGCGTTGGAGAGTTGAAGAGTTTCACCGCGAGGTCAAACAATTGACTGGGATTGAAGCTTGCCAGTGTCGGAAGGCGCGGATTCAGCGCAACCACATTGCCTGTTCATTGCTCGTGTGGAGTCGGCTTAAAGCCATTGCTTCTTGCACAGACCAAACGATTTACCAAGTCAAGGCAGGGCTGTTGAGAAACTATTTGATTGGGCAACTCAAGCAACCTGATATTCGTATGACCTTTGTGTAATAAAGCTTGCGTAAGTCCTGCCTAATTTGAAGGATGTTACGTATCGTCTGATTACATCGACCAAAGAACTTGAAATTGCACTGCGATCGCTTGAACAGTCTCCAATTCTTGGATTGGACTGCGAGACAACTGGGTTAGATCCTTATATTCACACCATTCAACTGATTCAGATTGCAGCCCCCAACCAGCCAGTGATTCTGATCGATTTACCTCAGATTGCCCCTTGCGATCGCCCCTTACTTCAACAATTCCTCTCCAGACCTGCTCTCAAAATTACTCATAATGGCAAATTCGACTGGCAGTGTCTTACAAAGGCAGGACTCCAGCCCAGTGCTCCTTTCTTCGACACACAGCTTGCCTATCGAGTGCTGACGGCAGGGTTAAAAAAGAGTCTCTCATTACAAACCCTCGCTCAAAAACTCCTGAATATAGAGCTAGATAAAACTCAACAGGTGAGCGACTGGAGCAAACCGCTGACATCACAGCAGTTACAGTATGCAGCAATGGATGCAGCCATTCTGCTGGAGCTGTATCCGATTTTGGTCAAGAAGCTGGAGCGATCGCATCTCCTCAAAATTGCTCAACTAGAGTTTCACTGTATGCCTGTTGTGGCTCAGATGGAACTGAATGGCATGTTGCTTGACCTCTCTCGCTGGCAAACGTTAGGGGCAAAGCTGGAGAGCGATCGGGATGCGGCACTTCATCAGGTCAGGGAACTCCGGGTTGCGGGTAACGCTCAAATGTCTCTGCTGCCAGAGATGACAGATGCAATCAACCCCAACTCTCCGCAACAGGTGCTTGCAGCACTGCAAGCGGCTGGGATTCCCGTGAATTCGACCAACCAGAAGGAACTGGTGCCACTGGCGAAGCAGTTCCCTGTAATCCAAGCGTTGTTGGATTATCGGCACCTCTCCAAAATCACTGCCACCTTTGCCGATAGCTTGCCCAAGCATATTCATCTGGTAACAGGAAGGATTCACCCAACTTACTATCAGCTTGGAGCCAGATCGGGTCGGTTCTCTTGTCGCAATCCACCATTGCAAACCATTCCTCGCGATGCGGCTGCTCGAACCTGCTTTGTAGCTGCACCAGGTCATCAAATAGTGCGAGCGGACTATTCTCAAATTGAACTGCGAATTGTTGCCCGATTGAGTGGGGATGCCCGGATGCAACGAGCATATCGTAAGGGTGAGGATTTGCATCGACTGACAGCAACTCTGGTAACTGGAAAAGCGATCGCTGATGTGAGTGAGGAAGATCGTCGGCTTGCTAAAGCTATTAACTTTGGGCTGATTTACGGCATGGGTGCTGCCAAACTTCAGAGCTACGCTGAGACAAAGTATGGGGTCACTCTGTCTCTGGAGCAAGCAAAGGCATTCCGAAAACGATTCTTTGAAGCCTACGCTCCAGAGACAGAGTGGCATGAGACGATCAAGCGTAGTTACATCCGGGGAATAAAGGAGAGCCGTACCTTAGCAGGTAGGCGACGCAGGTGGGCGGATAAACCCAGACTGGCGGAGTTGCTGAACCATCCAGTCCAGGGATTGAATGCTGACATCACAAAGTTGGCGTTAGTGAAACTTAACAAAGTGCTGGCAGAGACAGGAGCAAAGCTGATTTGCACAGTTCATGATGAAATTCTGCTGGAGTGTCCTGTTGCTGAGGCAAAGCACATCAGTTGTCTCTTACATCGCTGCATGGTTGCAGCGGCTCGGAAGTTTTTGCATCCGATCCCAGTGTTCATGGATGTCAAGATTTCTACCAGTTGGGGTGACGATGAGACTTAGAGAATAGTTTTGCCCTTATGACAAGTCAAGTTTTCCCTAGGCAAAAGCAGTACGGGTGAATCTGGACTTAGGGAATGAAAACAAGCTAAAGATCCCTAAGTATTCCCTAAGCAATTTTTGCGGAGTCAGGGGTGGGAGATGCCAAAGCGGAGCAAAGCAGCGCGATTGATTCAGCAACTCCAAGATTGGAGTGATGAAGAATTAGGGGATCTGGCTGAAATGATTCAGGGGCTATTGGAGTCACGGCGGGAGGAGGCAGAGGAGGAGAGACCCAGGAGACTCGTGAGGACGGCACACCACTGGGCAAGCACGGGGGACGAGGGCATATTGAGTTGAAGATGATTCCGGATTCCAAAACAGGTAAGACGTATGGACCCTATCGCTATCTGCGCTACTGGGGTGTAACGAAAAAGGGGACGATGGGGTTGAAGAGTGTGTATTTGGGCAGGATTAGCGGAGCCAATGGCAACTCCCTCTATAGATAGAATGACTTTTCTATCAAAAGGCAGAAAATCAGCATGACGTGTGCTATTACGTGTCGAACCTATGTCAGACGTGGGTGAACTTGTAATAGCATCAGGATAGAGAGGAGGAGATCGGCATGCAGCGTGACTCACCAGCGCAACGTCCTTCACTCTACGGCTGACATATGCCAAAGGGTGTCAGGAAAGGGGAAGTAAGCTGCAAAAAGTATGGTTTGGAGCAGTTGATTTTTTAGCTCATCTGAGAGAATTGCAGGAGAACAATCATGCAACCACTAAAAAATAAAATTGCGATCGTTGCGGGGGGCACTCGTGGTGCAGGGCGGGGTATTGCCGTAGAACTGGGTGCAGCAGGGGCAACAGTGTACGTATTGAGGTGAGTGAAGCGAACTGGCAGGATGCCACGGCAAAGGAGCCGCATTTTATCATTTCTGAAACACCGCACTTTGTTGGGCGTGCGATTGCTCACCTGGCGGCTGATCCAGAGGTCGCACGATGGAACGGGCGATCGCTCTCCAGTGGTCAACTGGCACAGATTTATGGTTTTACAGATCTGGATGGCTCTCAACCAGATGCTTGGCGCTACATTGTGGAAGTGCAGGAAGTGGGTGAACCTGCTGATGTCACTGGATACAGGTAAGTCTGAACTGGTTTTATCCGCTAATGACACTCACTGCAACGCCCTCAAAAGCAGTGTCGATCGAAACGTCCTTCCAATCAGCCAAATCCGCCGCTACAGTTCCCAACTTGGCATGAATGACTTCCAACATGTCCGCTCCCAACACCAGTCGCAGAGGAGGATTAGGATGATTCACGACCTGAATCATAGCTGCTGCTGCTGCCTTTTGGGGATCACCGGGTTGCTGCCCATCCATCTGATGGAGCCATAAAATCTGTGTTGACTCGCTCAAAATAGAAGTGCCCACTGTCGCGAATGAAGCCATAGTGCGTAACACGCCAGAACTCAGTCTTTGGCGATGTTCTGACAACAATTTGATGATTAGAACTTGACCAATGAGCAGGTTCATTCAACCATTGCATAGTAGATTAGATCCAATAAAGGTCAAAGACAAGAAGCATTGTTGGTTATTAAATGAAGACTTTGTTTAGATAGTCCAGCAACTGCTTCTCGTTTGCAGGCTGGCTACGCAATCCGATATAGCCATCCGGTCGAATGAAGTAGAGTGACTGCTGGTATATTCCATAGATGGTATGAAGTTCCCTCTGCGGATCGAGCAGAATCGAGCCATTCCAGGTCAGTTGCGTCGGTTTGGCACTACCCGAAACGACAATATGCACTTTGACGCAGCCGCTCATCAGGGTTTCAACTTTAGACGCGAGTTTGGCAAGATAGGCATACTCTTTTTCAGCAGGCGCAAGACCTAAAAAGAGCAGCAGATGGCTCTCCGTTCCATGAAACACTCGATGGAGATTCGTGCGATCGCCAGCAGGATAGCTGAGACAATCCCCTGGCAGCACTCGGTCTCCGGCATGGGGTGCCCTGATCCAGTTCAGCCGATCGCGCATCCACCTGTTTTGCAAATCAGAACGAGAGAGCGAAGAGCGGCGGTAGTTCATGTTCAATTCTGAGGCTTCCTGGGCTAACCGGCGCTGGATGCTGTCTAGCTGGAGCAGCGGAATCACGAGGTGATCGCGTAGCCAACGTAAGACGGGGTTCTGCGTCACGAGTAAACCCTGGGTTGCGGTTTGTGAACCCTGGAGCACATACCTGGCAATCGGCAAGCGTTCTTCCTGGTAGGTATCCAGCAGCCTTTCCCGCGCCTTCCCACGCAGCACTAACGCTAATTTCCATGCCAGGTTATAGGCATCCTGGATACCGATATTCATGCCCTGACCACCGAAGGGACTATGAATGTGTGCAGCATCTCCTGCCAGGAAGACTTGCCCCTGACGATAGGACCTGACCATACGATAGTTAACTTTGAAGTTCGACATCCAGGTGGGATGGCTAATCGTTGTTTTGGTATCGCCCGTGTACTGCACCAGTAATCGTTGGAATACGTCCACCGATGCCTGTGGAACGGGCTGTCTGTCCCCAACCCCAGCGGGTGCAAACAGTCGCCACTGCCCACCTGGTAGGGGAAAAACGGCGAGCAGTCCATCGCGTGTGAACCAACCATGCGTCGTCTCCCGCGTCCGATCCCAATCGAGATCGACATCGGCGAGGAGCCATTCCTCTGGTGCAGTTGTGCCTTCAAATGGGATGGCGAGAACTTTACGCACTTGGCTACTGGCTCCATCGCAGCCAACCAGCCACCGGGCACGGATCTCCTCTAGGTCGCCTGAGTCTGTTTCGGCTGCTTTGACCAGGGCGATCGCGGCATCATTTTCCTGCCGGATGTCGAACAGTTCTCGCGATCGCTCAACCTTACCACCGAGTTCATTCAGGCGATCGTTGAGGATAGACTCGGTTTGGCTTTGTGGCAAGATCAGAAGAAAGGGATACTGGCTATCTTTCTCTCGAATGTGTTGCAAACTGAGACGCAAGATGACGAGATCGCGATCGTAGATCGTGACTCCTTTCGCCTTGGTTCCCGCTGCTAGAACCCGATCGATTACACCCATGTTCTCGAACACTTCCAGCGATCGGGCTTGAATGCCGAGAGCACGGGAGGTTTGGACTGGTTCCGCAGCTTTGTCAATAATGCGACAGCGCACGCCATGTCTGAGCAGTTCGCACGCCATTGCTAATCCAACAGGACCAGATCCCACGACCAGGACATCGATATCGACTTCTGTTAGACTCATCGCTTTATTCCTCAGTTATCGATACGAGAACATTTGTGTTTTGGTTTTATATCTCTAACGGTTGCTGTAAATTGAGTTATTTCAATCACGAAAAACGATGCTGTTTCTGACCAAGAAACTTCTGAAAAATATCATTGGCATTCCTTCTCCATCTAAAATTGAATTCCCTGTATTTGCTTTTCGAGCATGGATATGCAGATGTGGTTCACTGGTGTTGCCTGAGTTACCAATTTTGGCGATCGCCTGTTCTGCCTCAACAGACTCGCCTGCTCGAACGGTGACACTACCCCGCAAGAGATGCGCCATCAAAACGTCAGCCCCCTCACATTGCATCAGGATATAGTTGCCAGCAATATTCTGCCGATCCCTTTCAGGAGGAATCAGATTGGGCAAGTCATTGACCGTACTGCCAATTCTGCCATTGCAAGGACTGTAAAGCGTTTCTCCAAAAATGGCATAATTCGATAGCGATCGCGGATACAGCCCATTTGCTCTCATTCCTAAAGTATTCAGCTTGACGATATCCAATGCATATTGTTGAGCAGGATTATCATTGTGGTAGTTAATCGTCGGGCTATTTCCACCCTGCCCAATGTAATAGATTCCTTTTTTCAATGGAAAGGCAAGTTGAACAGGTTCGCCACTGAAAGAATAGCCTTGAGGAATATAGCTACTCATCACAGTTAGGAAAAACACTGCAACCAGACTATTCACTCCTAAAGGTAAATAACTTACAAATTTACGGGGTGGATAAAGTAGCAACGACTTGACTTTGATGAAAGACTTCAGCGCAGCAATGAGAAATATAATCACCAGCACAAATCTGAGGTAGTAACTCAATACATCCCAGCGCCCAATCAGAAAAATATGAACGCTGAAGAGTGAGACTACGAGCAGGGTTGTGAACCACTCAAGTTTACTGCTCTCTTTTGCCTGCCAGAGCCAGATGAGAAAAGCAGCGGGAAGGATCAAATGAGTGACAATCAACAGTCCAGATTCAAAGAACATGGTGCAATCTCCACACTGGGCGATCGTTCAACAGCTTACTGAAACACCTCATCTTGTTCGTCTACCTTTGTGAGAAGATGTCAGGGCAAAACGCCTTAAACAAATTGGATAGAATCAATGAAGCACCAACTGTTTTAGTTGGTCAATCGACCAGGCACCCAATAGAATCCCTAGTGCCCCAACAAATCCCATCAAGGGAGGCGCAGGTAACGGCAGCTTCAGCCAACCAAATAGAACGCCGACAATCCAGCCTGCTACAAGGGAGAGAATAAATTCCTTCATGATTGAATGCTCCAACTCATTTCGATAGACGAACTTAATTTGGCAGTCATCGTTACCAGCTTGTTGCCTAGTTGCAAGATGGTTGCCTGTTGCGATTCATCCTTCAAATTGCCGTTCTCATCAAACGCTTGATGAGCATTGCCAATTGCCTTCTGATCCGGCAGCACTAGAACACCAATATTGCCCAGAATAGAACGAACATGAACCAATCCTCGTAACCCTCCCAAGCCTCCAGGGGAAGCACTCATCAACACCGCAACCTTTTCCTTGAAACACACCAGCGACGGTTCGCCTGGTTCAGGACGCGATGCCCAATCGATCGCATTTTTTAACAAAGGTGTAATTGAACTGTTGTATTCCGGACAAGCAATCAGGAATCCTTGATGTGCTTTCATCAGTTCCTTAAGCTTACGGGCATTGGCTGGTAAGCCCTCAGCTTCCTCCAAATCCTCATCATAGAGCGGTAGAGGTAAGTCGCGAAAATCCAGATAGGTGACTTCTGCACCTGCGCCTCTAGCTCCCTCAGTAGCAATTTTCACCAGTTTTTTGTTAAAAGAATCTCTGCGGGCACTTCCGGCAAAGGCAAGGATTTTGGTAGAGGTCATGAACTTCTCCTCGACAATTTATTGGGTTGAAAACGGTGGAAGCCAGCGAAATGAAGTGTTGCAGACACAATGATTCCGTTTTTGGAAAACGATCGGATTCCCTCCATCACAGCATGATTAGGTTGACCGTAGATGTCTAATCGTTTGACTGTACTGTGTTGCATCACGTCACGGATATACGGATCAGAGATCTGCCAGTGAAACAGCATGGCTTCCGAATCAGGGTAAAACTGAACGCTGTAGGCTTGCATGTTCTCTTCGTCAACGTAAACTTCAACCAGCAATTGAGGCCCGTTGGTTTCTACAAATTCAATCGATCGCTTCACGCTCTCCTGAAAATCTTCTAGTTCTCCTTGATGAATTTGCATGGTGTTGATTAACAGAATGGATTCAGACATGATGTCTCTCCTGAAAATCTGCATTTACTCTGGTTACAGTTAGTGATCCTCGCCTCGCTGCACACGATCGAGAATCATCCCAATGCGGCGTTGAGCATCTAACTTGTTGGTCATGGTGTAATAGGGTTGTCCGTGAGTTGCTAGCCACGGTACAAGCACATCAAAGTCAAGCTCACGCAGGAGTTCGAGACTTTTGATGTAAGCAGAGCGATCGCTCGATTTAAGTACTGCGGCAACCCACTCGCCCTCTTTCAGGTAAATTGTGTCACTCGTGAACAGGAAGCGATGCTCGCCGTTGTCCCAGAGAAAGGCAGTTGCACCGCTGGTATGTCCGGGGGTCGGAATGACCTCGAAATCGTTGTCGAGTAAATGGCGTATGGAGAAAGTTTTGCTTACCTTTGTTTTCTCAGCAACTAACTCGCGATCGCTTTCGTGGCAGAAGAGCGGCACGTCAACTCGCTCTGAAACAAACATTGCCTCGTGCCAATGGTTCAGATACTGGCGTGTGATGCCACCGAGACTTTGAACCACTGGTACATTGGAGTCGAATTCAGTAACGCTGTAGATCAGCAGATTGCCTTGCTTACGATGCAACAGGAAGGCGCGGATGTCGAGCGAAGGAGCGAACAGTAGCGGTTGTGGAGCCGAGGTGTATAATCCGGGAATTGCGCTTTCCATTGGCTCACAATCTTGAATAGGTAAAAGCTTCTCCTGGTTAACGTTCATGATTTGAACCTGCTTACAAGACTAACTTCAGTATGTAAAATCTTCCGAATCTGCGTCTTGCAAATTTCTGTACTTTTAAGCAGATTCTTACTGACTATTGATGAATGCTTTGGGAGTATGACCAACCAAGCGTTTGAAGTGATGACTGAAGTGACTTTGATGGGTAAATCCTAGAGAATCAGCAATTTCTGCAATACTCAATTTTCCTTGTCTCAACAAGTGCTTGCCACGATCGACGCGACACTGAATCACATATTGATGAGGCGATAATCCAGTCGATTGTTTGAACAAGCGAGAGAAATAACTGGAACTCATGTGGGCGAGCGTGGCTAACGTCTCCAGAGTTAACTCCTGATCGAGATGATCGTGAATGTAATCTACAACTTGCTTCAACAAGTGTTTCGGTAAACCATTAACAACTGTGGGAGCCAAATAATTCTGAACAGAATAATGCCGCAACAGATGCGCCATCAATGCAATCGTCATTGCATCGACATACAAACGTCCTCCAAGTCCACCCGATTCCAGTTCTGTTTTAAGGGCTAACCCGATGCTATAAATGAGCGGATCAGAAGGACTGATGAGGGGAAGCAGTTCTACAAAGTTGACATCCGTTGTGTCAGCGATTTGCCGTGTTAATAACTCCGGTTCAAATGCCAGCAGTATAAACTGATGCTCTGTTTCCCAATATGCCCAACTGCGGGTATTAGCAGGCAACACTCGCACTGTTCCGGGGCTGACTGGATTTAACTGATTTTCTCCTTCAAAGGTTTCTATGATGGGCGATCGCAAGGTGCGATCGTTCACAATCAGACGATGCTGTGTACAGGAATGCTCAACCATCTCAAAGGGAGACTGGCGATAATAGTGCAGGTAAAGCCCATCCCAATCGGCTAAATCGTTGGATAGAAGTGTCCCATTCGGATAAATCCTTGCCAGACCATCCTTGCCAGCCACATCAACAGTGAGAACCTCGTTTGTCGCCATGACTCACAGCCCCCTGCCACGCTAAGATGATGTTATACGTAGTTGGAATGACTTCATATTAACAAGCGTTCTGCCATTGCGTGGCGTTTCGGGAAGAGAGCCGATAAACTGCTTTAATTTTTCGGGGTTTCGCATGGTGTAGATGGCTTGAATGCAACCCTCTACAATCTCAAAGGTCATCACACTTTGAACGCAGCCATCTGTTGTGACGACAATACCCGGTTGTCCATTGACCTCAACCACCTGAGCAGTGGATGTCACCAGCCACTTACGGCGGATTGCCAAAAAGAATCGAGCGACTTTCATCGCACCCTGTAACGGTTTCAGCGTTGCTGTTACCTGACCGCCGCCATCTGACCAGAAGGTGACATCTTTTGCCAAAAGCACCAGCAGATCTTGTAAATTGCCCTGCGTATAAGCCTCCAGGAATTGGGCTGTAACCTGCTCCTGTTGTTGATGGGAAACAGAAAAGCGGGGACGTTGAGAGGCAATGTGTTGCCGCGATCGCCGCAAGATTTGACGACAATTCGCCGGACTTTTCCCAACTATTTGAGCAATTTCATCATAGTCATACTCAAACACTTCTCGCAGCAGAAATACGGCACGTTCGATCGGTGACAACCGTTCCAGCACCACTAAAAATGCCATCGAAAGTGAATCAGCTAACTCCATTTGAGCGGCTGGATCATCGGTTTGTTGAGTCAAGATGGGTTCTGGCAACCACGACCCAATGTACTGTTCTCGCTTCACACGAGCAGACCGCAGATGGTCAATACAAAGGCGGGTGATGATGGTGGACAGATAAGTTTTGGCAGACTTCACGGTTGCTGCTGTTGTTTGTTGCCAGCGCAGGAAAGTCTCTTGCACCATATCTTCGGCATCCGTCACCGTGCCTAACATGCGGTAGGCGATCGCAAACAACAGCGATCGATGCTGATTGAATGTTTCAAGATGATTCATACTATTCTTCACAGTAGAGTCACTGTTCCTCACGATGCTGTGAGGTAACGGACAGTTTTACAAACTATCGGTGCAACGATCGAATCCTGCTGTGCCTTTTTTCAGAATCTAATTTGTAGTGATGTGAGGCAATGTCCTCTACTGGTTGTCGCACTGCCACAATCCAAGTCTATGCAATTAAGAAGACTTGCAAAGGTGCGCGAAACAGTAGGTGCATGGGACCGTTGACATTACCACCAAAATCCACTGAATTCAAGGCAGCATAAACATTAGACGGGAAAACGCAGATTAAAAAGGCAATCACGAGTATTCCTGTTGGCTTGAAGTAGCCAGGAAGCAACAAGCCCACTGCAAAAAGCAATTCGAGAATGCCTGTCGCATAGATGATGAAATACTGAAACGGGACGAATGCAGGCAGCATTTGCACCATCCTATCGTCTAATACGAAGTGACTGATCCCAGTGAACAAGAACATTGCCGCTAGAGCGATTCGTCCGCAGAGACGATAATTAATTGGCTGCTGGCTAAAGCCGAAACGCCTAACCAAAATGGTGAAGGTAAAGGTCGCTAACAGAATAATTAAGATAGCCATTGTTTTGCTCTCTCAATGTCAATTTCGCTTGAATCGATGGCAATATCATCTATCCATCCTAACGATCGCGGCTGAAATCCAAGTTCCCATTTTGCTCTGGCATTCGATGCGCCTCGTAGCTGAGTGCCATAGTAGACCGCATCCTCACCAGCTAGACTCAGAGCCTGCTCAACCGACACGCGGGGCGGCGGTAGGGCATTGAGCCATTGAGCATAGGCTGGGAGCCATACACGCACAGGCAAGGGGTGATCGTCTGTGATCACGTAAATGCCGGGATTGCCCTGAGTAACTGCTGCAACGGTGGCGATCGCCGCATCCTCAACATGAATCCATGACCAGACGCTTTCCCCCTTGCCGATCATTGGAAACTGTTGCTGACGCACCTGATGAGCCATATCGCCATCGGGTGCATTCCAGGTTCCAGGTCCATAGAAGAAACCATAGCGAAGCACAATCCCTTCTAAATTCGGTGTTGTGAGTAAGCGATGTTCAATCTCTGCGATCGTGCGAGTGCCATCTGCAATCATGGGTGAGGCATCCAGCGCCAGGGGAGTTGCTTCATCTGCCAACCCTGCACCGGGAGCCGCCCAAAATCCGATCGATTGCACAAGATAACGCCGCACCCCAACAGCCTGCGCTGCTGCCAGCACATTTGCTCCTCCTTCAAGCCGAATCCGATTGTTTTGTGTGGCTGCCGCCCGCATCGATTCTGGCGTGTAGGTTTTGGGCAGGGAGGTGAGTTGCTCAATTACCACGTCTGGCTGAGTGCGTTTGATGACACTGTGAATTGCATCGGCATCAAAGACATCGGCGACTGCCGCTTCCGCCCCCTGTTCAACTAAAGTCCTGGCTTTTTCTGAAGAGCGAGTCAACCCCACCACATCATGTCCTTGAGCCAGCAATTGTGTAATCAGCGGACGACCGATCGCTCCCGTCGCACCTGCAACAAAGATTTTCATTTCTAACTCCTTAAAATGTGAGGCATTCACACATAAGACGAGAGAGCATCATTTGTTGTGACAAGTCGAGCATCAATCTAGAGATTTTTATCTAGCCTTGTGCCGCCTGCGCTACCGCAAAGCTATCTTCAAACAGCCGATGGCGAACAAGTAATCCAGCTTGAACGGTGAACTCGAGGATTATTTTCCTGGCTGCCGAGGCGATATACTTCATTCGATCGGGTGATTCGATTGGATGAAGCAGAGTAAGGAAACGATCGCTACCTTAAGAAGACTGTAGCAAATAGAGGAAACACGATGTTTCAACAAGGGGTCTTCATGCAGAGAACTGTAATCAATCCTAGAACGGTATTCAACTCATTACAATACGGCTTTAGTCAAGCTGTAGTTGTTCCAAGTGGGCGACGAGTTGTTTTATCAGGACAAGTCGGAGTTGATGCAGAGGAAAATACTGTAGGCACCGACGTTTCTACTCAGATCACAGTAGCTCTAAACAACATAGAAGCAATCCTTGCTGAAATCGGTGCTGACCTTTCGCATGTTGTGATTTTGCGTATCTACATCGTGGATGCGGCAAAGAATGACCAGCAGAGGATTACAGAGGCTTTGTTAAAGCGATTCCCTGTCAATCCTCCAGCTACTTCCTGGGTGATTATTCGCGGTTTATCGGAACCGGAATGGTTAGTCGAAGTTGAAGCTGAAGCAGTGTTACCAGATGAAAATTAGTTCACCCTTATCACAGCACATCATTGAGTGGCACATTGCAAAAATTACTCACTGTTGTTAGACATGAGAACCGCAAAGCGCCATCTATCACTGGTTTTTCGCAGGACATGAGAATGTTTGCGATGGCTTCTGTAATCCTTGGGAGACTCTGCGGACGCAGCAACAACCAGTTCTTGTCGTCCAACCTCAACAGCTAAATTACCCTACCGTTCGATGCGAATCGGAATTTGCTTGATGGATTCAAATTTGACTTTGCGAAACAGTTTCAACTCAGATTTATAAAAGTTTGACTTGCCAACGACAACATCATTTCCTTGCAGCATCAATAAAATATCCTCAGTACAAAGATCACGATAGGCGTTGGCATCACCATTTTCGATCGCATAGACCTGCTTTTCTCGCAGAGCATTAATTTCCTCTTGGTCTTCTGGTGAAAATTCTCCAATCCATCTGGGTTCTGCATTCATTTGATTTCTCCCTAAGCATCAGAGGTTATCATCTGCTCATTTATCGCCGCTTCGAGCCGTCAGACAATGAAAGCGCCAGACAAAAATGACTCCAGCAACTGCAACTCCTAAGGATTGACCTGCCCACAATCCAACCCCTCCCAGCCCTAGGGGAAATCCCAACAAGTAGCCACTGGTCAATCCTATTCCCCAAAAAGCAAACCCACTGAGCAACATGGGGATGCGGGTATCTTGAAGTCCATAGAGTGCACCTATGCCAACCCGTTGGATACCATCTAGAAGTTGCGCCAGGGCTGAGATAATTAGCATTGGCACTGCTAAGGCGAATACATTGGAATTTACCTGGATTTTGGATATCCAGGTAAATTCCAATCACCTGCTGGCGAAAAACAACTAAAGCGATCGCCGTCAAACCCATGAATAGCATAACAAAGGCAATGCCAACATATCCTGCTCGTCATGTAGCGCACTTCGGTGGTGCCATTGCTAAAGGTGCGCTCAAAGGGTTGCCACGGCTCTTGGTAAACCTCCTGGTCTTGTGGCAGCCACAGGGCATGGTTGCTACGAATCGCCAGAATATACGGCAGTTTCAACTCCTCTAAGACATTGACAAAGTTCACCTTGCTTTCGCCGTACAAGCTATCAGCCAGCACCAATTCAAACTGAAAGCCTATTGCTTGCAGACCTCGAATCATCGCCGCTGCAATTTGCGGTTTACTTTGATACGCTTCTCCCGCTTTGAGTCGTTCTCGTGGTTTGTACACCTCAAAGCTCAACGGCAAAATCATGCCATCGACTAAGCCGTAGGCAGTGACCGCAACGATGCCATTCTCCTTTTTACCGACGTTGCCAATGTATTGCCGTTTGACGTAATCGGTACTCTTCCCCTTTTTGCAATCTCCGGTTTCATCAATCAGTAATATCAGTGACCGACCGTTGAGTACCTTAAGGGTTAACTCCAATCGTTTCTGGCGTAACTGTTGCACTTGCCAAGGAGATTCACTCAAAAAGTGATGCAAGTTTTGCTGATTATCTAAGCCCACTGCTTTGGCAATGGCGGGTAAGGATTTGCGTTTAATCTCGCTAATCATCCCCAGATGCAACAGCTTAAAGGCTTCAAAGCTTCGTACTTCTGGAAATAATCCCTCAAATAACTGGCAGTATTCATCAACAAAGCGTATCGTCGGTCGAGCGGCTCTAGAAGCTGGCATGGATCATTGAATCGGAATCACCTTCCCTCTATTCTAGATAATCTCTACTTAGAGTGATTTAAGAGGGGTATGTATCAAGACCAGCTTAATTGAGCATCCATTTTTTCAATTTGCTTCATTTCACCTCACCATTCTGTGGAGGCTCTTCCCCAATAGATTGATAAAAAGCCCGCTCAGCCGTCGCACTAAGCGCTCGTTTTGCATAGCGCTTAAAACTTGCTTCTGATTTATGACGGGTCAACGTCCTAGCATGAAAACTCTCAACCCCCCGCAAGAGCAGCCCAGTCGCAAAGGTGTGACGTAACTGATGCGGATGCACATTTACCAAGGTCAGAATTTGTTTGAGTTCTGCCTCACTAAACTGTCCCCATTTATCCTGGAAATCAACTTCTATCTCTCCTTGCTTAATTCTCTGCTGCCGCTCTAATGCCAGTTGAGCCTGTTCCGCTGCAATCTTGCCCAAAGCTTTAACTGCGTAGTATAGCCCTTGATAGCCCAAACGCTGACCTACTCGGTTCCGTCCAATAGACAAAAACAGGGGGCTGTCAGACAACAAATCCCCCTCTTCAGAGCGACGCTGAACTAAATACGTGTTCAACTGTTCTCTCGCCTGACGACTGAGCGGGACTGTCCCCGTACTATCATCCTTGGCTTCTCGAATCGTCAGCCGCACCCCATCATAATCTTCTACATTCAAATTCACGACCTCTTCCGCCCGCAGACCATGACCTAGCACGGCTAGCAATGCTCGATCGCGCACCTCCACCTCCCCTCGTTCCTCCAGTGCCAGATACAGAGCCGCAACTTCAATTTCTGATAAGTCTCTGGCAGGCGGTAGAGGAACCCGCTCCATCTCTACGGCTGTCGTCGGGTCGTGAGCAATTTGTTCTGGGTAAGCTGCTCGAAACCAATCAAAGAAACTCATCAGAGCGGTCAATGCCCGATTCACTGAATTAGCAGACAGGTTTTGCCCCTGCAAATAGGCTTTGAACTGGGCAATCTGGCGAGGGGTGAGATCTGACCACGCTCGATCAGTCCAGGAAAGGAACCGTCTCAATTCGCGTCGATAGGCTTTTTGCGTGTTGCCAGCCAGCGATCTCGCTTGGAAATACTCCTCGACTCGGAGCCAACGTAAATCCGTCGGTTCTGTTGAGCGTAATGGTAATGAAGCCTGGGAAGCAACCAAGCGAATCGGGGGAAGCCCCTCTGAGCCTGAAAACATGAGTAATCACCACACAACTCAATATGACTTCAATCATAAGCTGAGCAAATTCTAAAGCATAAAGTGAGCAACTTAGAACTCGAAAGACTGATTGTTGCGTAACTCAGCCAAGTTTATTGCAGCAAGCTTTAAAGCATAAAGTGAGCAAAAGTATGATTTTGAAACCATAAGTTGAGCAAACATTTGAGGCAGTGTCTTGAGATTCCCTTTTCCAGCCCTTAGACTAACAGCAAGTAGGTTGACAACACTTCATTGCCCTCACCTCTTAAACCATGTTGGATAGTCAGGGATTTGATAACTGGTGCCACGCCCTCCAACTCAGACAGGCTGCCCGGACAGTAGTTGAGCAAATTCGTCAGGCAGAGCCCTCTCGTCGAGTTCAAGGGCACCGAAAGAACGTTTGCGGTAATTACCCCAGTCGGAAAATGGGGCTTACCATTCAGTTTGAGTCGCACCGGAATGAACTGGCACGGATCTATGAGTTGGAACATGACCCAGACGTTTTAGAGTACTACGACCAGCCACCTGCCATTGAATTGACCTATCTTGCCAAAAGCGGACGCCGCAACCGCCACCACTATACCCCAGACTTCTTTGTCATCCGCACTCACGATGCTGGTTGGGAGGAATGCAAAACAGTAACAGATTTGGTTAAATTGTCTCAATCGAGTCCTTATCGTTATCAGAAAGGAGTTGATGGCAAGTGGCATTGTCCACCTGGAGAGGCTTATGCGGCTCCCTTGGGGTTCTGGTTCAAAGTTTGCTGCGATGCTGATATTAACTGGGTGTTTCAGCAAAACATCATTTGGCTGGAAGACTATTTTGGCTCACCATTGATTGTGCCAGCATCTTCCATTGCTCAATCGTTATTGACCACAGTCAAACTCCAGGTTGGAATTACCCTGGCGGAGCTATTTCAGCAGCATGAACATGCCAGCCGAGACGACATTTATGCATTGATTGCAACAGGACAACTGTATATAGACTTGAGTACTGCCCGACTCGCTGAACCAGAACAGGTTCGAGTATTTCTGAATCGAGAAGTCGCTGGTGCGTATCAACAAGTAATCTCGGTTGCTCCTGGTTCCCTCTGTGATAATCACCCCCTGGCTATCACAATCGGAATGGAATTGCTCTGGGATAGCCAGACCTGGACAGTGGCAAATAGCGGTATGACTGCGACAGGTCTACTGCACGCCAGTGGCAAATTGATTGAGTTGCCCAATCTGGTTCTGGAAACTTTGCTAAAAGAGGGCAAAATTACGTCAGCCCAGGATGCAGATTTTTCCAGTTGTCACCCAACGATTCAAGTAGTATTAGCGCACGCAAAACCAGAAGACATCGTTGCAGCAAATCGACGCTATGCCATATTGCTACCGTATCTGAGTGACGACCCACCTTCTTTGCCATCCAGTACTATTCGTCGTTGGCGTGACCACTACCGCAAAGCTGAGACACTCTATGGCAGCGGCTACGTTGGACTGCTTCCCAGACATGGGATGAAGGGCAACTATTCCGCCAAGATGGATGAGGGTGTGCGTGAATTGATGCTGCAATTTATCGAAGACCACTATGAAACTCCGACGCAACGAGGCAAATGGCGAGTTTATCAAGCCTTTGTCACTGCTTGCAAAGCACAGGAGCAACCTTTGACACCTCCCAGTCATATGACCTTCTTTCAAGCTATCAAACAACGGGGGGGGAGTTGCTCAGACTCGACGGCGTGAAGGACACCGAGCCGCAATTCAACAAGAACCGTTTTATTGGGAACTGAAGCAGACCACTCCTCGGCATGGCAGCCGTCCCTTTGAAATTGTGCATATCGACCATACCCAACTCGATATCGAATTGGTCAGTTCTCTCCAATCCTTAGAACCTGCTCACCTTAGCTTGGATGAGATTGACCTTCAGCATCCCTTGGGGCGACCGTGGGCAACCTTCATGGTCGATGCTTACAGCAGGCGATTGCTAGCCGTCTATCTGACCTTTGATGCTCCTAGTTATCGCTCCTGCATGATGGTAACTCGGATCTGCGTACAACGCTTCCAACGGTTGCCACAAATGATTGTGGTAGATAATGGAGCAGAATTTCACAGTCACTATTTCGAGCAACTCTTGACGTATTACATTTGCACCAAAAAACACCGTCCTCCGGCTCATGCCAGGTTTGGGTCAGTGCTTGAACGGTTATTTGGTACAGCAAACACCCAGTTAATTCACGAGTTGCAGGGGAACACCCAAATTACTCGTCAGGTTCGTCAGGTTACAAAAGCGGTCAATCCACGGACTCTTGCGGTTTGGACACTTCCTGACCTCTATACTGTGCTATGTCAGTGGGCTTATGAAATCTATGACCAGCGAGAACATCCAGCCCTGGGACAAAGCCCACGCTTTGCGTTTGAAACCGGACTGGTCACGAGCGGCAGTCGATGGCAGCGGCATGTTGCCTACGATGAGATCTTCCAGATGCTAACTCTACCAGCACCGGAGCGAGGAAAACGGAAAGTGCAACCTGGTCGTGGAGTCAAAATTCACAATATCTACTACTGGTCGAATGCCTTTCGAGAGCCTGTGGTTGAGCAATCAATGGTTGAAGTTCGCTACGACCCGTTTGATATTAGTCAGGCCTACGCACTGGTGCAAGGACAATGGGTGAAGTGCCTTTCAGCCTATTATCTGGACTTGCAGAGTCGCTCTGAGCGGGAGATTCAACTCATTAGTGCGGAGTTAACTGAGCGCAAGCGCATCAATGGGCAAACCCTAACCATTACCGACAAGGAACTGGTGGAATTCCTCAACTCCCAGCAGGCAAAAGAAGGGGAGTTTTTGGAGCAGCGTCTACGCGCACTAGAACACCATCAATTGCTGCTGGCAACCCAAGTAGCAACACAATCGCCAGAAACTGCTAACCCAGACCTTGGTTTTGGTACTGCTAGTGGTAGCTCACCCAGCCAGCTATTAGCTACGCCATCTGCTGAAACAGAACAACCTGCCGAGGCGGAAATGTTGCCCCTTCACAAGGCTGCTCTAATAACAGAAACCCCTATGTATTATGGAGAGTTTTAATGGAATCAGATGCAGGCTTTCCACTCACCTTGCTGAGGCAACCCGTTGTTGACCGGATTGCCTACTTCCACCGCTACACAATGGCACACCCAAAATTGCTGGAGGCAGCTCAAAAATTGATGCGTACTGTTGAGGAGCCAGCGGGTACTGCGCTGCTGTTTTTATTTGGACCGACTGGGGTGGGCAAATCAACCTTACTCCGGCGAATCACACAGAAGATGCTGGAGTCCACTCTCCCAACCTTGGCAGAGAACACAGGATGCATTCCGATTACTGGAGTGGAGGCTGCCACACCGGAGTTTCGCAACTTTGACTGGAAAGATTTCTATTTACGGGCACTCAAAGCCGTTCAAGAACCGACCATCCACTTCCCAGTGCATCAGCGTCTAACCAATCTGAAATTGAGAACATTGTTGGAGTCTGCACTGCACCAGCGTCAATTAAAGGTGTTCTACATTGACGAAGCTCAGAATCTAGCGAAAGTCGCTAGTGCTCGCATTTTACAAGACCAAACCGACTGCATTAAGTCACTCGCAAATCTAACAGGTGTTCAATTCGTACTGGCAGGCACCTATGATCTGCTAGTTCTGCGAAATCTCAATGCTCAGTTGTGCCGCCGCAGTATGGATATCCACCTTCCCCGGTACAGAGCAGAAAACACAGAAGACTTGAAGGCATTTAGAGGCATTGTTCAGACCTTTCAACGGCATTTGCCATTCCCCGAAGAGCCAGATCTCTTGAGTCACTGGGAGTATTGTTACGAGCGTAGCATTGGCTGCGTTGGTATCCTCAAAGACTGGCTATCTCGTGCGTTAGTAGCGGCCCTGGAAGAGGGGGCGAGAACGCTGACGGTTGGGCATTTGGAAAACCATGCCTGGTCATTGGAACAGTGCATGGTGCTATTAACAGAAGCCAATGTGGGTGAAGCTCAGCTAGAACCTCGAACAGCATCTTCAACCCTCCGGATTGCTTTAGGACTGGAGGTTGCACCGGTGCCAGCCAATCAACCGATTGCAGTAGCGGCTAAGGCACAACAACAGGGCAGACCAGTGGGACAACCCCTTGCAAAACGTCGTCCAGTCGGAGGAGGAGAGCATGGTGGTTGAGGATGTGCCGCTCTACAGTACATGGGATTTGGAGACCCCAAAACTACCCAGGCGCAGTCATCTCTATTCCCTTCAACCAGGTGGACTTGGCACCGCCAGGGTAGAAAGCTTAACCAGCTATTTGTCGCGACTAGCAGAGGCTCACCAAGTTGCAGTAGGCGCTTTGATTCGATATGAGATCACCCCCTGGTTTCTCATTTACAGTCAATCACCACGGCTGTCGAGAGCAGACGCATGGCAAGTAAGTTGGGCGATCTGGCAGCGAAATCCAAAACTGTTGCAAGAAACAACCGCAACAGCGTGGTTAGCCGCAAGTCAGCCAGTGAAACGAATTGTGCATGCCCTTGAAACGCTGACCTTGCGACAAGATCTAGCGTGCTTGACCCTATTACCCTGGAGACCGCTATTTTCCCTCACTCATGCCTTTCACACAGAACCGTTTTGGTGTCCCATGTGTTATCAGGAATGGCGAGAGTCAGGCGCAATCTATACTGAACCATTAATGTGGTCGCTTGAGGGGGTGAATGTCTGTCCACAACACCACTGCTATTTACAACTCTGGTGTTTGTATTGTCGTCATCCGCAACCGTTTCTCCGGCTCAGCGCACGACTGGGATACTGCTCAAATTGTGGAGCTTGGCTGGGACGAAGCGTGGAGCCGACGGTATTTCGACCCGAAGATCTAAAGAAGAAACGCTGGCTGTTTTGGTGTGCTGACGCGATTGGGGAACTGTTAGCGTTTACACCCTCACTTCAACTGGCTCCCTCTGACCAGTTCCCTCAAAGACGACGAAAGCCTCAGTTAACAGCGTTTCTGAAGCGGTGTTACAAACTGGGCATTTCCTGTATTGAGGGGCTGAACCTGCTAAGTGGCTCTGTTGATGGAGTTCAGCTTTGCCTCCCTGGTTTTGAAAGCATAAAGTGAAAAAATTGCTCAACTTATGCTTTAAGTCACAAATAGGTTGACGCAACATCAGGAGTTTAGTGGAAACACAGCTTCTTTCAGCTTAATTTCTATCTCACGAAGGTAACAGAAGAGGGATGAGATCGAGATAGATCGAGATCCAGAACTACTCCGATCGAACTTTATCTTCAATTTTGTTCCAGCATCGTCGCCACAGCCCCTTTTTCTGTTTACTGCCTGTGATCCAAAGTGAATCTGCTACTGTTCCAAGGGTGGTTCCGTCTTGTGCTTGCGCCGTTTTGTTTCGTAGAATGCCGCTTCTGCCGCTTGCTGGTCTGCCGCCTTCGTATAGCGTCGAAAACTCTGCACCGACTTGTGCCGTGTTAAGGTCATCACATGATACGGATTCATGCCATCAAGCACCAAGTTCGTCGCATAGGTATGGCGAAACTGATGCGCGTGAAACTCAATCCCCGTTTGCTCACGCAATTGACAGACGAGCTTATCGATCGTGTCATACCCAATCCGCGCCCCCCGATTGCGCCGCGAAGCCGACACAAATAATGGACTCTCCGGTTGCAACACCTCCCCTTGACTCACTCGCCACCCTAGATACGCCTGAATCTTCTGCACCCCTTCATCATCGAGCGGGACAACCCCTTTACTGTCGGCTTTGTCCTGACGTACCCACAAGTGTTTCCCATCAAAATCGCCGACATTCAACAATGTCGCTGCTTCTGCTCGAATACCATGCTGCAAGACGGCAAACAATGCCAGATTGCGATCGCACAATTTCATCCCTATCACCGCCGCTAAAATCTTTTCGACTTGTTCATCGGTCAAATTATCGGCTTCCGGTTCTGCTAATTTTGGCAACTGCACTTCGAGGGTGGGATCGCGATCAACATAGCCAGATCGCCACAACCAACCATAAAACGCCTTCAACGTCCCTAAAATTCGCTTCACGGTTGCATCTGACAACACCCGTTCACCATCTTCCGTTCTCAACAGATGCGTCTTAAACTGCGTGATTTGTCTCGCTGTCACCGCAGCCCAAGCCTTGTCTGTCCAGCGCAAGAAATGCTGTAAATCCTGACGATAGGCTCTCTGCGTTTTCACCGAGAGCGATCGCGCCTGTAAATACTCCTCAACTCGCAACAGTCGCAGGTCTGTACGCGAATCAGCTTTAGAAACTGCTGGAGAATAATCCGCCTCAATATGAAGGAGTCTGGGTTGTGGAACGCTGTCGTCGCGCTGCATAGTATATTTGCTCTAGCTTCATATTCGAGATAATTAACATTATCTCGAATATGAATAGTCTAAGACAAAGTGGCGAGGCGTGGTAAGATCAAACTAGAAAAATTTGAAAATGCTCAATATGTATAGGGTTGAGGTTTCTAGAGGGGGTGAGTGTGAGGCTTTTTTCAAAATCTAGGGCTAAGATTTGAGCGATCGTCCAAATCCTAGAGGTTCAGCAGTCATCGGATAAAGATCTCAAGTTTTCATTCTGTTCTTCGGAGTCGCCATGCCATCGTCTTTTCCTGGAATGGACCCCTACCTTGAATATGCCGCCTTCTGGTCTTCGTTTCACACTCGCTTTATGGTGGCGATTGCGGATGCGATCGCACTGCAACTGGGAACGCAGTACTACGTTGAAGTGGAGTCTCGCACGTATCAAACCGATGATCAAGACGATGAGATTTTGATTGGGATTCCCGATGCGATTGTGTTTGCGGAACGCGGTGAGGCAAAATCAGGGGTAGAGATCGAGCAACCGACAGGAAGTGTCGCCACTCAAGTCCAACCAGAAAAAGTATCGCTGCCGATGCAGATCGAACTATACCAGCGCTATCTCGAAGTGCGCGAGATGGGAACCGATGAAGTGATTACGATCGTTGAGTTGCTCTCTCCCACCAACAAGCGAGCGAAAGATGGACGAGCAGACTATGAAAAGAAACGCCGATTGATTTTGGCGAGTCAAACGCATTTGGTAGAATTAGACTTGTTGCGGGGCGCGAAACCAATGGCGATGCACGGAATGCGAACGGATGCCACTTATCGAATTTTGGTGAGTCGCAGTGAGCAGCGCCCGATCGCCGATCTTTATGCGGTAATGCTCGATCAACCGCTGCCGGACATTCCGATTCCCTTGAAGCCAGGTGAACCAGAACCTGTTTTGGCATTGCAAGCTGTGTTTGACCAGCTTTACGATCGCGCTCGCTATGCGACTCGAATCGATTATCGCCAACCGCTTCCCCCTCCGAAGTTGTCCGAAGTGCAGCAAGATTGGCTGAATACGGTGTTAGCACCGATCCGGAGGTAATCGTGGCAAAGGCGATTCCCTTGAAGTGTCAAAAATGTGCGATGCTCGATGCGGCACAGGCGCAAGCGTTGCATGGGTCAGAGGGCGATGGCTGCTGGAATCCGAAAGTTTGCTACAGTCGGCGATCGTATGCGCGTCATCGCGATCGTAAAAACCAACAGCGCAATCGTTCGCGGCAAGAATCGGTGCTGAAGACATTAGAAGTAGAGATTCCAGAATTTGCGTATCTCTACTATGCGGTGTTAGTGGTGTATCGGGCTGCGGGCGGGGATACTCCAGTTCATGCGATTTCGGCGCAAGTCTGGCAGGGACAGCAACAGATTGCGATCGTTGAACCGATTCACTGTGTTGGCATGGTTCCGAGTCAAGTTCATCTGTATGTTCGGAAGTTACTCGCATTGTTAGATGAGGAATACGGAACTCGTAAGTTTGCCAGTCTCGAGCGCATTGACCCGCAGCAATGTCCGATGCATCCGTGTCTGCATCATCCGTTGGTGGTCGCATGAGACAACTCCAATTGCCGCTATGGAAGGTGCTAGAGGAAGCGGCTCAGTCACCAGAGACAGCAGAGTTGGATCAACTGTGGCAGGAGGTGGAAGCGTCGATCGTTGATTTAGAGTGCGCGGGACAGTTGCAGGTGGCAGGGGAAGCCATCTCGCAGATTACCGCCGTGTTTGCAGCGCGATCTCAGCGAGCCTTTGAAGAAATTCTGGCAACCGCAAGCCAAGATGGTCCGATCATGAGTGAAACAGCGTTTGACCAGTATGTGCGGCAGACCATGCAAATCGAGTTTGATGAGTACATCGAGCCATTGGATACCTTGCCGCGCAAACCGATTGAAGTGAGTGAGACCGATTCACGATCGATTGTAGTAGAAGTGGAGCCAATGCAATTGATTGAGGCATTGCATGACGTGATCCAGGTCGTTGATCCGGAAGTGGCGTATGAGCAAGCTTTAGCACTGGCACACGCGGAAGATGTGTCTGAGTGGGGAGCCGCGATTCAAGAATGGCTGAGTCAACGCAATCAAGCTGTTCCATTGTTGCGACTTCAGCGATCGCTCAAGATGCCGTTGGTGCAAGTGTGGCTGGCGCTGTTACTGAATGGATTTGCGATCCAGCAGCGTGGAGAGTTTTATGATCTTGAGCAAGTTTGGGTTCTCCAGTCGAGCAGTCCGTCTGAAAAGAGGTCATTGGAAAGTCCTTAAAAAATCCACCAAGAAGCTTAATTTTCTGAAGTTTGGCAAGCGATATACTTTGGAAGACGGCTGACAGTCCTTCGTCAGGGGAGCATTCCATGATTACCCTGCCTAGAGTCACGATCCACAGCAAAATCTATGAGCGCTTGGCTTCTCTCGTGTATCGGGGCATTAGAGAGCGGGAGAATTGTGCCGTGATTACCAAAGTTCTCAAGCAGAATTATCCCTCTCTTCAGGAATTAACTCGCTATCGGCAGGAATATGAAATTACCCGTTCCCTCAACATTGAAGGCGTTGTCAAGGCATACAGTCAGCAAGACTATCAGCGCACGCTGGTGATTCTCTTGGAAGACTTTGGTGGAGAGTCTTTAGAATACTGGATGCGGCAGCAATCGGACTTCTGCCCCATGCCTCTGTCAATTTTTTGGATGTTGCGATCGCCCTTACTGATACTCTGGGCAAACTCTATGCGGCTCACGTCATTCATAAGGACATCAATCCTGGCAACATTGTCTTTAATCCGAATACTGGCGTGGTCAAACTCATTGATTTTGGCATTGCCACTCGCTTCAGCCGCACGAATCCCACGTTCAAAAATCTGCATCTACTGGAAGGAACCCCCGCCTATCTTTCCCCAGAGCAAACCGGACGGATGAACCGGAGGCTCGACTATCGCACTGATTTTTATTCATTGGGCATCACCTTCTATGAACTGTTAACGGGACAGTTGCCGTTTCCCACCCAAGACATCCTGGAGCTAGTTCACTGTCACATTGCTAGACCACCGATTCTCCCGCATGAATTGAACGCTACGATGCCCAAACCCATTTCAGACCTGATTTTGAAACTGATGGCGAAAAATGCGGAGGATCGCTATCAGAGTGCTTGGGGAATCAAAGCCGATCTCGAACGTTGCGCTCAACAACTGGCAGAAGTGGGTCGAATTGAATCGATGCAATTGGGACTGCAAGATGTGTCTGAACAGTTTTGCATTCCTCAAAAACTGTATGGACGAGCGGCAGAGATTGAAGCATTATGGGTGGCGTTTGACCGAGTGGCTGGGAGTGAGGGAGTCCGTGAAATGATGCTGGTTTCTGGTGATGCTGGCGTTGGCAAAACAGCATTAGTACAGGAACTCTATAAACCGATCACCGCAAAGCGCGGCTATTTCATCTCCGGTAAATTTGACCAATTCAGGCGCAATGTTCCCTACAGCGCGATCGTCGATGCCCTGCAAAAGTTGGTGCAGCACCTCTTAGGGGAACCAGACGAGCAGATGGAAGTGTGGCGATCGCGTCTCCTCACGGCTTTGGGCGGCAACGGACAAGTCATCATTGATGTCATTCCCGAAGTTGAGTTGATCATTGGCAAGCCGCCGCCTGTACCCGAAGTTGGAGCCACAGAATCGCAGAATCGCTTCAATCTGACGTTTCAAAGGTTTGTACGGGTATTTTGTGCAAAAGAGCATCCCCTGGTGATCTTTTTAGACGATCTCCAGGGGATCGATGCTGCGACGCTGAAGTTAATCGAACTGATCTTACTTGACGAGCAAATCCAATCTCTATCTTTGATCGGAGCTTATCGAGATAACGAAGTGACTCCGACGCATCCATTAATTTTGACACTAGAGAGCCTGCGAAACCAGGGAGCAATCCTTCAGGACATCATTCTGACCCCCTTAACATTGGAATCGTTGAGCCAACTGTTAGCTGAGACACTCCATCACACTCCTGAAACGGTTCATTCCCTCGCCAAAATGGTGTCCCGTAAAACTGAGGGCAATCCCTTCTTTGTCGGTGAATTTTTGAAGTTGCTGGATGGCGAAAATCTGTTGACCTTTGATGCCCAACAGTTGAGTTGGCAATGGAACTTGGCTGAGATTGAAGCTCAAGATATCACGGATAATGTAGTGGAGTTGCTGCTGCGTCAGTTGCAGAAATTGTCGGAAGCAACACAGCAAATTCTCTCGATCGCGGCTTGTGTTGGATCTGAGTTTGATTTAGAGACATTGGCGATCGCTTGTGAAAAATCGCCGAAAGTAATTTCTCTAGATTTACTAGCAGCCATCCAAGCTGGATTAATTCAACCTCTATCTGAATTAGGCGAAAACTTGTTAGTTCAAGACTACAAGTTTTTGCACGATCAGGTACAGCAAGCTGCTTATGCCTTAATTGATGAGCCGCAAAAACAAGTTGTTCATCTCCAAATTGGT
>NZ_WVIE01000016.1 GCF_010091945.1 Myxacorys almedinensis A | reverse complement strand
ACCTGACATTGCTGTTTTTCTCCACACGGCAGAACCCATTCTCTCATTTGTCTCTCCCTTTTTTCAATTTGGTATCAGATCAACTATCACGAAAAGTTTGCTACAGTAGGAGCATTCTCAAGAAGGTTTTGCCCATGCAAACCATCACCCTCTACGAACAAGACTTTTACGCTTGGACACAGCAACAAACAGAACTGCTGCGTTCTGGCAAGTGGGAACTCCTGGATATTGACAATTTGATCGAGGAGATTGAATCGTTAGGCAAGCAGCAGCGCCAAGAGCTTCGTAATCGCCTTAGTATTCTTTTGGGGCATCTCCTGAAATGGCATTACCAACCTGAAGCTCGCTCGCGCAGTTGGTGGGCAACGATTCGGGAGCAACGCCGGGAAATTGCCATCCTCTTAAAGGAAAACCCTAGCCTCAAGCCTTACTTAAACGAAGCCATTACTCTCGGCTTTGAAAACGGGATGGATTTAGCTCTCAGAGAAACACCCATTCCACTCAAGTTTCTCCCCGCTTCTTGTCCGTTCTCGATTGAGGATATCTTTGAGCAGCCTATCGAATTCGATGAAGATTAATCCTGTGTTTAGCAAAGCGAAATAGCTCGTCAGTTAAAGACTGCTGCCGGAAAGCAGTGAGTCGGGTGAGTGAGTGCTGAAGTGGCATGAGTTTGTGGGGTTGCTCAAAGAGTTGGATCTAGATTTAGCGGTGAGAACAGCGTCGCGTGTGGCTTGATCAGATGAAGGCGCGATCGCTCATCCTCTTGTATCGCTCAATGCTCCCAAAACGCGATCGCGCTTGCCAGTTCAGCGATCGCTTTTACGAGGAAGAATGCGAGTCGAGTCGCTCAAAATCTGTCTGCAGTAGGTCTCAAAAGACGAGTTGAGAGGACTGTGGTGCGAATCGCGAAGCTTGCCGAAGGTGCCGCTATAATGCTTGAATATCAACCCAAACGCAGTTAAGCAGCATGAGAGCAGTTAAAGCGACAGGTCACGTCGATGAGCGGGGGCAGATCCATTTAGACCAGCCCCTTGCGGATGTGAATGGTCGAGTCGAAGTCATTGTTTTGATTAATGAGCCTGAGCCTGAATCTGATCTGTTGGTGTCGAAAGAGGAAATTTTGGCTAATTTTCGACAGGCTTGGCACGAAGCAATGACTGGACAAACCGTGCCTGTCTCTCAGATCTGGGAAGGAATTGAGCATGAGTGATCCGCCGATTGTACAGGTTGAAGCGGCTAGAACCTTTACTCGTGATTTACACACTCTGGCAAAAAAGTACCGTAGCATCTACCAAGATGTTCAACCGATTATTGAAGAACTCCAAAACGGCAACATCGTTGGTGATCAGATCCCGAACATCGGTTATACGGTCTTTAAGGTCCGAATTCGCAACACGGATATTCAAAAAGGAAAAAGCGGTGGATATCGCCTCATTTACTATCTGCAAACTACAACTGGAATCATTCTCCTGACAATCTATCCAAAGTCCGAGCAGGCTGATATTGATGCAGATGAGATCAAAGCAATCATCGAGCAGGAAGAATAGGGAAAAGCACTTGTCTTGAGGTTTATTGGATTGAATCATTGGGCAATTGTTCCTAAACTACCTAAGTGTTATGCGATCGCGCTTGCCAGTTCAGCGATCGCTTTTACGAGGAAGAACGCGAGTCGAGTTTCTCAAAATCTGTCCGAAGTTTGGTCTCAAGGTCATCAAGAAATAGATTCATGCCAATCGGACCCCAAAATTCCCAGATTCTCCCATCAACAATGTAAGCACGACCATTCTTAACCGCTTTCAACGATTGAACTAAAGGATGCTGATATATCAATGGTGAAGGGGGAGTGTTGTAATCAGTAATAAATAGGATATCGGCATCAAAGTCACTAATCTTTTCAACGCTGATATTAGCGTGGTTTTCTTGCTTCAGAAGAATTGGTTTAATGGGTAAATCAAGATCTTGGAAAACCTGGTGGTAGTGTGAAGAATTGCGTGAAATATCAAACTGATTCTCATAATAGCCAATTACTGAGATTTCCAAGCCTCGTAATCGATCGCCTAATTGATTCTTAAACTTGGAAACACGCTCTTGGTATCGAGCAAGAACTGTTTCCCCTTCCTTCTCTTTTCCTATAATCTTGGCAATCTGTCGAAAATTTTCTTTTATCGGTATTCGGTCTTTCCATGTATCGATGAGTACGGCAGGGGCAATTTTTGATAGCTGTGGGTATGCGAGTTCAGATTGATTTGCTAGAAGAATTAAGTCCGGTTTTAGCTTCAAAATCTTCTCCAAAGAGGGAGTTCCTTCTGCCCCTACTGATTCAATTCCTTCAACCAGTTCAGGCAACAAAGCCGGAAAGTATCTTTTCCCACTCCAACCCTCACCAATACCAAAATGATCCACTGCCGTACCGACGGGTTTGATACCAAGAGCGAGTAAAGGATCTAAAATGGCTGGAACATCCAAAACAACAATGCGCTGTGGTTCTAATGGAATGCAGGCTTCACCAAGCCTATGCTTGATGACTCGACACTCAGACGCGGCTTTTGCTTGTGTGGCTGAAAGATTGTTTTTTAGGGTGCTGGGCTTGTGACAAGCAGTAATAATCAACAGAAATGATAAAGCTACTAGCAGAAATGGCTTTATCAGCCGACGTATTAGGTGGGTCATCATGGTAATTTTGATGTTGCTCACACAATTAAGTAGGATTCTGCTACATTATCTAATTAACAACTTTAATTGTGAGTTAAAACTCCCAACTGACAGAACCCACGATTGTAAAAGGTTTACCTCTGTTGACATCAAACCTGCCGAAAGCATTTTCTGCATAGTCTATATCGAATAGATTGCGAACGTTGAGCGCTGCCCTAAAACCATCTCTTCTATAAAAAAGCGATGCATCAGTTCGGAGATAATCTCGGAGTGTCGTTTCGTTTGACAGGTCGGCTTGTCGCTCTCCCACATAAAATAGTCCTAATCCAAATCCCAACCCTTTCATATCTCCCTGCTGGATTTCATAGGTTGTCCAGAGACTAACTTGATTTTCGGGCACGTTTGCTAATCGGTTGCCGACAGGAGTAGAGTTATCCTCAGTCACTTTGGCATCCGTATAGGTATAGGAACCAATGACTTTCCAACCCGGTAAAAACTCACCTGCGATATCCAACTCAATCCCTTGACTGCGCTGTTTCCCAGTCTGAATGGAGAACCCTTGGGCAGCCAGTACGGGGTCAGGATCGGGCGTGATCACATTGGTCTTAGTCAGATGATAGGCGGCTAAGGTGGTGGAAAGTCTTCCACCTAGAAAATCTGCTTTGACTCCAACTTCGTACTGGGTTCCCACCGTTGGCTCAAAGTTTCTTGATCCATCTGCTGCAAATCCGTAGGTAGAAGGTCTAAAGGAACGGCTGTAGCTGGCGTAAAGCGAAACTGTTTTGCTGGGTTGATACACCAGTCCAAGCCGGGGGCTAAACGCACTATCATTTAGAGAACTGTTCTCAAAACCAGTTCTTTGAATCTCATTGGAGACCCAATTATAGCGACCTCCAATCAGGAGCTTCAGGTTATCGCTAAATGCAATTTGATCCTGAAGGTAAAGCCCGTAGGACCGACTCGCAACAGTAAAGTTGGTGAAGTTTAAGAGGGGAGGGTCTGCAACATCGTAGTTTGGATTGCGGATATCGAGATCGGGCAGACCACTGACATCAAAATTAAAGGCATCATCAACTACTTCAAAATCGTTCACATCAAACCCTACTAAAACCTGGTGCGAAATTGAGCCAGTGTTGAACTTTCCCAACAAGTCGATTTGTCCAAAATAGTTGTCTTTCTTAAGGGAAGAGTTCACACTAAAACCATTGGAGAATGTCAAGAAGCGATCGTCCTGGATTCCTCCGAAGACAGTTCCACTGCGCTTATTGTCACCTAGCTCTATCGCAAGACTATTCCGGATCTGCCAGTTATCGCTAAAGCGATGGTTGAACGTGTAGCTAATTCTTTGCGTCTGAAATGTCGCATTCTCTGTATTCAGATAGCTCGTAAATAAATTTCGAGGAGTTATGAAGCTACCATCCGGACGTATCACATCTTGGAAAGAATACCCAGTGTTTAAAGAGGCACGGCTAAATTCATAGTATAGATTCAGGTTAGTCTGCTCACTAAAGTTCACGGTGATGGAGGGCGCAACTGAAATCTGTTCACTACCGGTGAATTCCTTAAAGCCATCCTGTGCTTCATACCCAGCAATCAGGCGGTAAAGCACTTTTTTATCAGTCGTCAGAGGACCTGAGAAATCAATGATAGGTTGATAGAAATTACGATTTCCTGCCTGAAATTCAAGCCTGTAATAAGGTTCACTTAACGGTTGCCGAGTCACTGTATTGACAATTCCCCCCGGCTCGATCTCACCAAACAGAACTGAGGCAGGACCTTTGAGGACTTCCACTCGCTCAATCGTTCCAATGGGATCTAATCCGTCGAACTCATTGCCTTGAGAAAATCCGTTGCGGAAGTTGCCTACTTGCTCGAATCCTCTGATGACTCTAGCACCCGCTGTGATATCACCTCTGTCAAAAGAACCCGTAACACCACTGACTGTTTCCAGTGCCTCGTTTAGCCTTGTCACATTTCGGTCTTCAAGTACCTGTCGCGGTACCACCTGAATCGAAGCGGGAATATCTCGAATTGGTGTATCTGTCCGCGTCGCCGTACTCGCATTCGGTACTCGATAGCCTCGCGCTCCTTCACCCGTCACCGTAATTTCTTCTTCAGCCACAGCATCTTCATCAGGTTCAACACTCAGCACTAAACCTCGATCGCCCTTCACAACCTCTGCAACAGGCGCAATTTCATTCCCCACAATCCGAATCTGCACCGTCGCAGCATTCACCTGAGTTGCAGTGACTTCTGTAATATCTATCGTAGGCTTCTCTGCTCGAAACGATTGTCCCTCCGGCAATGCTAATACTGCATTCGCAATCTCAGCAATCAGCGTATTTCCTTCTTCTCGCGTGGTTACTTGTAGCGTTCTGCCATCTGCGGTCTCAATCTGCACTTGTAGGCGATTCTCAATGGGAACCAAACGAATCGCGGTCACTTGCGCCGTTGCTGCTTCGACTTGTGCCGTCCACTCTTTCACCGTTCTTGCAGTCGCAGGCAAATCGCCGACTTTGACGGGTTCCGCTGCTTGTGCGATCGAAGCGATTAGAATCGGTAGAATCCCGATCGTCCAAGCTAAATTCTGTACGCTCAATTTCTGCCCCAAAGCACAACGCACGCTCATCTCATCACACCTTCTTGAAAATCTCTTTCAAGAAGTACCAGAATTGAAGGCTGAATTACAAGAGGAATTTGGTTGCTAGCGGGTATTTTTTGGGTTGCTAGCGGGTATTTCTCAAGTTGCCTTTGAGATAGTCCTTGGGATTGACCCCAAATTTTTTCCGAAACGCCTCCGCAAAATACTGACGATTGCGAAATCCGACTTGCTGCATGACTTCACCGACCTTCAGGTCTCCCGACATCAATAACTGCTGTGCTTGCTCCATCCGGTAATCTAGCAGATAGCCAAACACAGGCTTGCCAAACACTTGGCGAAACCCTCGCTTTAACGCACTGTCGTTCAATCCGACCTGTCGCGCCAACTCCATCAGTGAAGGCGGCGCTTCCAAATTTTGCAGCAAGATTTTACGGGCACGATGAATCCGATCGACCTCATCCGATTTGAGATGAATGAGCACTCGTCGTCCCTGCTGCACCTCTTGTTCTTGCTCTAACATCAACGCGGCAATTTCCAGCGCCTTGCTCTCCAAATACATCCGCTTCATCAGTCCACGATATGGACACCGAATGATCTGCCAGAGTACGCCCTGCATTGTTGGCGAAAGCACCCCCACGCGAGCATAGCTCGGCTGAATCGATGCCCCAATCAAATGCTGTAACTCTAGCGGCAATGCGCCCCGATCGCCTGCAAAGTTGATCAGCACATCCGGTGACATCTCCACCGTCACTTCCAAAATCGGAAGCTGACCTGAGCAGGTCATCGTTTGCTTCGGATAGTCACCACTGCCATATAGGGCATACTCCAGATTGCCAACCTCTGTACTAAAATCTTGATGATCACCAGAGAGATGGCAGTGAAATCGCACCTCTTCTTCTCCTCCTGACCATGACTGCTCACAGCGATCGCGCATCTGGTAGTCCTCAACTCGCACAAACAGCCCTTCACGCAAGGTTACTTCTCGTGTATACCCTTGTGCCAGCCAAGTCGGTTGCGGCATCAGCACATCGCACTCATCATCCGGATCGGGATACTCAAGCAAGTGCGATCGTTCTTCTTCCCACTCTGCCCAGTCTCGCTCAGAAATCGTAATGGTCATGGTGATCAGGAGATGAATTAATGAGATTTATTCCTGATTGTACCTTTCAAAGGTTACATCAGTGCCATTCTTGACCCGCAATTGTTCATGAGTTCCTGACTCAGTACACTGCTCCCTATTCTGGGATAGGGATACGATGCACTCCGCGAAATTCCAAACGATCGCCCACTGTTTCTAAAATGTGTGCTGCTTGACAGTTCGTTAGCGATTGCCGAGACATGGCTATTGCTGACATTGCAGCGAATCAAATACGGCAGCGGCTTTTTCTCGGGCGTCTTGTCCGCTGGCGAGCAAACTGATGATGTAGCGATCGCGATTGAGAGTGACACTGGCTCGATAAGTAACGCTGACGATCGACTCTGATGCAGAGCGTTTTGTTCGCCCTTCGCCAATCGTTACTGGCACGGTTTGCCCACAAAATTCTTGCAATTCGATCCGTTCTTTTGTGACCTTAAAGTCTCCCGCATCCCCTAGGGAAACCGTGTCTAAAAATCGCTCAATTCTCCGTTGTTCGATGGCTTGATCGACCTTCATCCGTGCTGCCAATAGCTGAATATCAGGCTGCTCTGCATCGTTTGTGATCAGCGCTACTCTGGCTCCCACAAAGTTTAAGCCCAAGACACTTTGGGCATTGGGAAGGTCATATTTAATAATGTTATTTGCGATCGCGTCAGCTTGCTGGGGGCGCTGGGCATTGGCGATAAATTTCATCGTCAGCCCCAATAGACCAACCCCAATCAGCGCGATCGCCCCAACTAAAACAGCAACAGATTCCCAAATTGTGACCTTATAGTGAGGAATTCGGGTCATTCTAAACTGACTCCCAAGAACCGATCGAAGAAGCGCGATCGCCAAACCCACCGCGCCATAAAACACCACTCTATCGCAGCCAATCCTAAAAAGAGGAGATCGGCAGTCTCTAAAGCCGACAACTCAAAAAAGATCCGAACGGGGGGAACTAATAAAATCAACAAGTACACGAAAATTAGCACCACGGCAACCAACGTATAGCGCCAATCTCCGCTCAGCGGCTCTCCGCCAACCCACGCCCTAGTCGGAGGTTTAAGGAACGGAATGAGGAGCAATTCGCAAAACACCAATGTGGTAACTAGCGCTGTTCGAGGCAGGGTAAAGTCGAGTTCGGTCATGGTGACATTGAGGGGTAGATCGAGCGCAGCACTGACAAAGTAAAACAGATAAATGATCAGCGCAACCAACGTAATCGTCAACGTTGCAGGCAACACAAAATGAAGCAACGAGCGCACAAGACTTCGTTTCGGCTGTTCGCCCGGTTGTGCCCAAATGGGAATAAACATCGTCGGAATACCAACGCCGATCAGGGTCACGACCGCACTGTGTTTATTCATCAGAGGAAAACTGTCGGCAACGATCGCAGTGGCAAAAATCAACAGCGTCACGCACGATAAGCGCACCATAAACAGCTTCAGCGCATCTAAAATACCGTTGCGAATGCGTTGTCCTTCTAAAAACATATGCGGCAGAGAAGCAAACGAATCTTTGAGCAACACCACATCCGCAATTCCCCGTGTGGCTTTGCTGCCGCTTTCCATCGCAATGCCTAGATTGGCTTGCTTCAGAGAAAGCACGTCATTCACCCCGTCTCCGGTCATGGCAACATAATGCCCTGCATCTCTTAAAGTTCTGACCAATTTGGCTTTTTGCTGGGGCGTAATGCGTCCAAACACATTGCACTGACGGGCAGCTTGAGCAAATTGGGCAGGGTCTAACTGAGCCAGTTCTGCTCCTGAAATCAGCCTAATGTCGTCGGCAAATCCGGCTTGGGTGGCCAAAGCGGCCACCGTTTGAGGGTGATCTCCCGAAATAATCTTGATCGTGATCCCTGCTTGCACAAATCCTTGTAACGTCTCCTTCGCAGAGGGACGCAACTGATCGCTAAAACTCAAGACGCCAAGCGGCGTTAATGCGGCTGGCAAAAACGGGATTTCAGCAGACACAACATCTAGGCTGTGGGCAAACAAAACCACCCGTAACCCGTGATGGGTCAATTTTTCAATGTACGTTGACACAGAGGGGTCAAGGGTGAAGCATTTTGTCAGAACGTCGGGTGCGCCAAGAACGTAGGTTCCGGGACTGTCTTGAAAGGAGATAGCGCTCCACTTACGTTCTGAGGAAAACGGAACTTCCGATCGCAGCGATCGCTGATACCCCGCACACCGAATCAACATCGCGTCACTGGTTTTGTTTCCCGACCGCGTACTCGCCGCATAGTCTCCCAGAAGCGTGTGCAATTCGGCTTCAGAGCGCTCGATTGGATAGATTGCTTGCAGTTCGATCTGGTTGGTCGTCAAGGTTCCGGTTTTGTCTAAACACAGCACATCGACATGGCTCAGAGACTCGATCGCATTGGTTTGTTGAATTAAAACATTCTCTCCCAGCATTCTCACCGCACCTGTTGCATAGGCTAAGGTGATGGCAATTAACAACCCAGCAGGAACCAAGCCAGCAATCACAGCTACTCGCTGAATCACTTCATTAAAGGGCTGAGAACGACTAATAAACCCAATACTGACGAGCAACCAAAGAAACAACGCTACCAGCAACAAAACTCGAATGATTAAATTAATCTCTTGTTGCAACGGCGTATAAACTTGCCGAAATTCTCTTGCCCCTACCACAAGCTGATAAGCGACTGTTTCTGTTCCAACTTTTTGTGCTTCATAATGCGCCTGTCCACTAGCACAAAAGCTACCCGAATATACCTGATCTCCAACCGTTTTGGGGATCAGGTCTGATTCGCCAGTCAGCAGCGATTCATCCACTTCAATACGTCCGTCGCAAACTCTGCCATCGACCAAAATTTGATCTCCCGGACGAACGAGGAGACTGTCTCCTAACACGATGTCGGTGGGGTCGCAGATGATCGGGTTGCCGTTGCGAATCAGGGTAGCTTGCGGGCGAGATAACAAGGCGATTTCGTCTAACTTGCGTTTCGCCCAAATCTCTTGAACGATGCCAATAATAACGCCGCTAAAAATAACGGCTGCTACAAACACCGCATCACTGGGACGCCTGATCAAAATAAAGACGCCGCTAATCACCAAAAATACAGCGTTGACAAAGGTGAACAGATTCTCACGAAAAATACGCCAATACGAACGGCTTGTTGGCAACTTGACATTATTTGTGTTGCCTGCAAGGATTTGGGCGTTGACTTCGCGATCGCTAAGTCCCTGTACCTGTGTCATGGGAAGAGTTTAAGCGTCATTATATTACGCTCATCATAGTTTTAGTCACAATGTTCTAGCACAGCCCAATGGATTCCGGAAATAATGCATCCGGGAATTAAATTTAAGCAATCTGTGGGCTTAGACAATTTGTGAGCCAGAGCAAATTTGTCTGCATTTAACCAACTCTCTGGATTGGGCGATCAGATTTATTCGGCAGAGAAGACACCGTGGTAAGTTATCTCAGGAGTGTTGAATAAGGAACCTAAATACAGACCCGCTCATACCGACCATCCGCTTTCTCCTAAGTCTTTTTTCGTAGCTTATTGAGAAACATGTTTGAAAGGCAACATAGAGAGCCATTTGATAGTAAGATGCAAAACTGGTTTATGAATGATAGATAATCTACTCAAATTTTCTCAACAAACCATTCTTGAAAGTTATTCTTTGGCAGTCGATACTCGGTTTTCTGGGTGCAATCCAATCGTGTTAGAAACCGAGAGAAGGCAATCCCGCTATATGTCGCGATCGTTTGAGGACAAGCTGAATGTTTAGGTCTAGCCGCAAACTCTCCTACAGGTCTAGCCGCTCGTTATACCAAAAGAAAAAGCCGTTACCCCGCAAATGGATTTTGCTCTCAATTCCGCTCGTGCTGATTGGGTTAGAACTGCTGGTGCGGTTGCTCGTGGGCGTGAGCGGAAAAACAGATGAGCTAGCTGTGTTTCAGGGGGAACCCCTCAAGGTCAGCGCCTATCGCCTGAAGTATCTCGATCGATCAGGCAAGCTGTATGACGGACTCTCGAACCAAGGACAACTGACGGTAAAACAAAGCCCAGTGATGGGTTATCGGTTGATGGGTAATCAGCAGCAGCAAGACTGGGCGATTAACGAACAAGGGTTTCGCAGTGATCAAGCGATCGCGCCTGACAAGCCCAAAGATGAAGTCCGCATTTTTGTTCTTGGTGGCTCAACCGCGTTTGGGCAGCTAAGTTCTACTAACCAAACCACCTTTACCAAGCAGTTAGAAGACCGTCTAAATCAGCAGGTTGTGGCTCAAAAAGAAAATCCTGGAAAGTTTCGTCCAGCTATTTTGCCCTACTTTGCCGACGAGTTAGACAAAGCCTTGGCACTGCCTGCCCAAATTCGAGACAGCCGCTATCGGGTGATCAATGCGGCGGTGCCGGGATATATTTCTGGCAATGAGTTGTCTAAACTGGCGTTTGATGTGCTGTCTTACAAGCCAGATTTTATCGTCGTTCTAAATGGCTATGCTGATTTGCTAGTGCCAAGTACGCAAGAAGGCAGCGACATTCCGGGGACAGAGACGCTGCTCGAAAGCGCACCTCGCCATTTGCTCATGGGCATAACCGAGCAAGTCAAAACGTTAATTTCCCAATTGTTTCTCGTCAAAGCCTTTCAGTATTGGGTGTTGCAGCCGCAAGATGCGTTGAAGCAAGTGGTTCCTCCGGTTGAGGGAGATGCCCCCCTAGCGCAACGGTTACCCACAGAAGCAGACGAATTGAGCCGCCGCGTCGATCGCTATCGTCAAAACATGCAGCAATTTGCTCGGTTAACCAGTGCGTCAAAAATTCCTCTAATTGTGGCAATGCAGCCCGAAATTACAGGGCGCGATCCCAGCCAACACACGCCCCGCGAGAAAGAGATTCTCAATCAACTCGGTGCCAATTACCCGCAGCAGGTGAAGGCGGGATATTCAGGATTGCAGCGATCGCTTGACCAGGTGAAAAAAGAAGTGCCGCAGGTGACAACATTCAATTTTTACAATGCCTATGCTGACTTTAAAGGAGAAGCGTTCCAAGATGCGATTCACCTGACGGATGCGGCAAATGCATCGTTGTCCAATCGGTTGTTTGATGCTATTTCAAAGCAGCTTCAGCTTCAACCTAAGCCCTACGGCGGAACCGAGCCGCCTGCCTCATGAATATAACTTCTGATAGAAGGATTCTCTAGAACTGATCCCCTAAGATGGCTGCGATCGCGCTTCATGCGATCGCACTCTAGTGATTGTTCAAGGAGATTTTCTATATGAAAGGTTTACTATCAGCACTACGCCAGAGCATTTATCGGGGCGTACTTGTCGCGGTAATTGGGTTGCTTAGCTGGGTTGGCATGAGCGCGATCGCGGTGGAGTCGAGTTTGGCATCCCCGACGGCAAAGCAAGCCGTTGGGCAGGAAGAAGTGATCAGCCCTGATAGCGAGTCCTATGGTTCGCGGGAAGAGGCGTATGATAAGGCAGTCGAAGCGGTGAACAACCCTCAGGGCGTCGAGAAAGCGTATGAGAAGGATTTGAAAATTTTCAAACAAGAGAACCCAGAGCAAAATACGATCGTAGATAGCGCTAAAGAAGCCGTGAAAAAAGTCGCAGGTCAAGAATAAGCTATTTAGGGGTCTCACCCTTCGGCAACAAAACTCCGTAGGGGAGGCACTTTGCAAATCACTTGATCTAAGCAATTGATCCAAGCAACTAAAGCGTTTGCTCTCCTGGTAAAGCAGATCAAAAATCTTTGCCAATCTTTTTTCTGAAAGGAAGCTATCACACTTATTCCCCCGACCGAAGATGGTAAGGACGAACACTCTTCTTTCCTCTTCTTCACAAACGGCGGGGGACTTTGTTTGGGAACTATCAAGAACGCGAGTCTGCTTGTGCTGCTGAGCCGATTGGAAACTACAATGTATGAGAAATTTCTCAATAGTTAAGGTATGACCACTAACCCCCTGTGGTACAAAAACGCAATTATTTACGAATTATCAGTTCGAGCATTCGCAGATAGCAACGGAGACGGCATTGGCGATTTCGTAGGATTAACCCAAAAGCTCGATTATTTGCAAGAGTTGGGTGTAACTGCCCTGTGGCTGCTGCCCTTTTTTCCATCCCCGCTTCGAGATGATGGTTATGATATTTCTCACTACACGAGCGTCAATTCAATTTATGGAACGCTGGATGACTTCAAGACCTTCTTACAAGCTGCTCACCAGCGCGGAATTCGAGTCATTATTGAACTGATTATTAACCACACCTCTGATCAGCATCCCTGGTTTGAGCGGGCGCGGCGTGCCCCAGAAGGCAGCTTAGAGCGAGACTTTTACGTGTGGAGCGATACGCCAGAGAAATATTCAGACACGCGAATTATTTTTCAAGACTTTGAAACGTCAAATTGGTCATGGGATGGCATTGCTAAAGCGTTTTATTGGCATCGTTTTTACCATCATCAGCCTGATCTCAATTATGACAACCCAGCCGTTCGCCAAGCTGTGTTTGAAGTGTTGGATTTTTGGATGGAGCTAGGAGTTGATGGGTTGCGATTGGATGCTGTGCCTTATCTTTACGAGCGAGAGGGCACAAACTGCGAAAACCTGCCTGAAACCCACGAATATCTAAAATCCTTGCGATCGCACATTGACCACAAATATCCTGATCGGATGCTGCTAGCCGAAGCAAATCAGTGGGCAGAAGATGCTGTGAAATATTACGGCGATGGCGATGAATGCCATATGAATTTTCACTTTCCGCTCATGCCTCGCCTGTTTATGTCGCTGCGGATGGAAGACAGTTTACCGATCGTGGATATTCTTCAGCACACGCCGCCAATTCCAGACAACTGCCAGTGGGCAATCTTTTTGCGAAATCATGATGAACTGACCCTGGAAATGGTGACAGACGAAGATCGCGATTACATGTACAACGCCTACGCCCAAGATCCAGCGATGCGGGTTAACGTGGGCATTCGCCGCCGACTAGCGCCCTTGCTGGGCAACGATCGACGCCAGGTTGAACTGCTCAACAGCCTATTATTTTCGCTGCCAGGCACACCTGTAATTTATTACGGCGATGAGATTGGCATGGGCGATAATGTCTATCTTGGCGATCGCAATGGCGTGAGAACTCCGATGCAGTGGAGTAGCGATCGCAATGCTGGGTTTAGCCGCGCTGCCTCCCAACGGTTATATTTTCCAGTGATTGTAGATGCTGAATATCACTATGTCACCACAAATGTTGAAGTCCAGAGTGCAAATCAATATTCTCTACTATCGTGGATGAAGCAAATCATTGCTCTCCGCAAGCAGTTTTCTGTGTTTGGCAGCGGCGACTTTAAGTTTTTGCCCTCCTCCAATCACAAAATTCTAGCCTTCGTGCGGGCTGACGAGCAGATCAACGTATTGGTAGTTGCCAACCTCTCTGCTGCTGCTCAGACGGCAACCTTCGATCTTTCGCTGTTTGCAAATCATGTCCCTACCGAAATGTTTGGACAGACCGAGTTTCCTGCCATTAACGCGAAACTTGCCCCTGATGGAACCGCAGATGCCCCCTATTCTCTGACTCTTGCGCCCTACGGATTTTATTGGTTTGTGCTAAACCCAACTTAAATCATGCTTATCGTGGATGCCATGGAGTACTGATCAGGGTGAGCACAGCACCCAGACTGATCAGCAAATTAGCCGCGATCGCAGGTCTAGGAATTGCAGGATACACAAGTAACCCAAGGGCAAATCCAAAGCATAAAACTGCGGTCATTAATCCTAAAATTCTTTTGGGCTGAATCATTGTTGTTCTCCTCTGTTGGTGGAGCAATCTCTAGAGCAATAATTACAGCTACGACTTCACGCTTATCATTTTAGGATTGCCGCATTCGTTCATACACCATGATTAAAAACATGATTAAAAAGTCATCAAAGTGTTGATTCCGATACTTCTTTACATAAAGGGGATCGCTACTAATAGGTTGAGACGCTTTTTAGATGTAGATCGCGCCTGTTGGAGTAACCCTTTTAGCTAACATTTGGCGTGGCTTTAGAACCCTAAAAAACTGCCGTTCTTAATTTATTTGGTGTTAAATCTCAATCATGTTTCTACTAAAAGCAGTTAAAGAATTTGCGAGCGGATTTCTTCAGGCAGCAAAACAAGCTTGGTGGGTAGAAATTTCTACTCATGAGCCTCAATGCCTCTATTATTTTGGCCCTTTTGCTCGCTCGAATGAAGCTGAGGCAGCTTGTCCTGGCTATATAGAAGATCTCGATGGCGAAGGTGCGATCGGGGTGCAGTCGAGCGTGAAACGGTGTCGCCCGATCGCACTCACGATCGTAGATGGGCAGCCCTATTAGTATGTCTTTAAGGCTTGATGTAGCCCAAGCGAAGCGCACACATTAGGGCGATCCTGGAGAGCTTGGTGGAACTAATCGCATCGGCAATGGTTTCCAAGTTGAGAATCCTTCCAGGTGCGACCAGTAGGCTCTTAAGCCAATCACAGCAAAGATTAAAGCGGCTAGAACTAAAATAATGGCTCCTACAATTCTCAGCGATCGCTGCGATTTCCAATGCAATGTCGGAACTGCAAAAATGCCGCCTAGCCCCGTTAAAATGAACCCTGCACCTGAAACAAGCGGCATTTGAGTTAAGCCCAGATTAATCAGGCGAATGCCAATCACCAGCGTCGCTAAGCCTGCGAAAAACCCATAAATTGCCAGCGTGATCAGTTCCCAGCCGACGGCTAATGCCCATGCTGTCGCCGTAAAGAGAATGCCAAACATCACCGACGTTTCCCCAAAAGCGATGTTGTAGCTGCCAGGAACTGCCCAAGTGAAAGTCATGTGCAGTCCTGTGACAAGTGCGATCGCGCCAACAACGCCAAATCCCGGCACCCACCGTTTTTGTATCGGATCATCTAAGCCTTGATAGACATAAGCTGCCAGCAAAAAGAGACCGGCGGCTAAGTTAATCAGCATCAACGTGATGTAATCGATAAACATGGTTGGCTCTCGAAAAACGACAGAAGCTAAGGTGTAGGCACACTGCTTTAAATAGCGATCGCTAAATTGGCATAGGTCTACAAATTGGTATAAGTCTACCAAATAGATGATCCCGCTCGGATCTCGGAAGTGTGTTGGCTCTGCGATCGCACGAGGTTTACCCTGATATTTGCTAATAGAAAGCCCATTGTTTTGTATTGCAGATCACCTAAAACAGCAGTTACAAATCAATGCAGAAATTAAACCGGATCTCACACATTTAGGAACCACTTTGTAGAAACCGTTTTTTAGCGGACACACCCCAAGCAACCGCGAAAAGATTTGTGTAACAATGCCCTTACTCATCACAAACTGCCATGTTTCGAGTTCCTAACAGGTTGCGATCGGCTAAAGTTCATAGAATCGGATTTACAGCGCTCTCACTACTAACCTGTGTGGCGTGCATTTTAATATATTCTGTCCGGCGTCCTGCCGTTGCTACATCACCGTGGATTACGCGCAGCAACGAATATGCAGCATTACTGACAAAAGCAGAAGAGGGAAAAGAGTGTCGCGGAGAATTTTTGGCAACCAAAGAATTGCTAAACCTAAATCCAAGTTTTGTAGAATGCCAACAGCAACGCATTCGTCAAACCATACACACGTTAGAAGAAAAATTATCTCAAGAGAAAGATAATGCACTGCGGGTAGATTTGGCAATTCTAATTCAAGCCGGGCAAAGAGAGTTGCGATCGCGCGCCCTTGAGCAAAAACACAACCTGCCCTACGTTAATCTTGGCAGAGAAATTGCCAACAGCTTTAGCAAAACTTTTCGAGAATCAAGTTCGTTAAAGACAAAGCAACTTGCACTGGTAGAACTCAAGCAATATGCAGGCAAAGAAACTGGAAAGCCATCCTTAGTAGCGCTAACCGAACAACAGATCCGCGATCGTCTCAAACAATCAGACATCTACTTTCCAGAGAAATCGCAACTAGAATCCGATCTGAAAAATATAACATCGCACCTCGACACGCTGCAAAAAATCTTTGGGCAACACCAATCATCAGAATATGAGGACGCTTACGCCACGCTCAAAACTCAACTTTTAGAGTACGACACCTTTATTCGGCGCGAGGTCTTACCCAAAGCCAGAAGCCGCTTTCGCCTCCCTGCTGAAATTTATGCCTTCAAGCTTGAAGAAAAAGGGATTGAGATTCCGGTTGAGGATTTGATTAGGCAAGCTCACGCAGCGTTTGAGCAAGTCCAGCAAAAAATGGACGCGATCGCGCCCCAAGTTGCCCAGCAAAAACGGCTCAACGCCACCGATTATCGCGCGGTGATCCAAGCGCTCAAGCAAGACCAGCTTTCTGCCGATGAAGCCTTGCATTATTATCAGCAACGCGAGAAAGAAATCGAAGCGATTATTCGCCGCGAACGGCTCGTGACCTTACCCAAGCGATCGCTAAAAATTCGCCTTGCTAGCGCCAAAGAAAACGCGTCGTTCCCTGTTCCGCAATATCGTCCAGCATCCTCGCCCAACAGCAAGCAGGGTGGCACATTCATCTTGCCGGTGCTGCAACCCAAAACAGAATCGCGTCCCTACAACGATTTCACTCACCCTGCCGTAGCTTGGACGCTCACCGCCCACGAAGGCAGACCCGGACACGACTTGCAGTTCACCACCATTCAAGACCAAGGCTTATCCGACGCGCGCACCAAGTTTGCCTACAATGCTGCCAATCACGAAGGTTGGGCAACTTACGCAGAAGAGGTTTTGCAACCCTATATGCCGCTTGAAGGACGCTTTATTTCCCTTCAGTTTCAGTTGCTTCGTGCGGCTCGTGCGTTTTTAGAACCAGAGCTTCAGCTTGGTAAAATTACGACGGCGGAGGCGATTCGAGTGTTGACTCAGGATGCTGGGTTTTCTCGATTTTTTGCCGAGCAAGAAATTCAGCGATATCTCACCCGATTGCCTGGTCATGCTCCAGGATATTTTTATGGCTATCAACGATTAATGGAGTTGCGATCGCAGGTTGAAACGGCTCTGGGTAGCCGGTTTAATGCTCAAGAATTTCACGATTTCATTCTGTCTCAAGGCTTTTTATCTCAACGCATGTTACAAGAAGTTGTCTCTCAAAAGTTCAATGTCGGTCGAAGGATTTCTTAGTCAAAAAGCAAACCTTAACAATTGTAAGAAGTCTGTCTTCAGTTAGAAGAGAGAGCCGCCGCTTTTCTGCACTGTTGACGCAGATCTCTGTCTGAAGACTGAGGTTTTTGGGCAATAGAAATATCTAAAGGTAGATCAATTTTTTAGGAGAGTCAGCATAAAATTCTCTGATAAGTCAATTCTTCTCAAGCAGTGGTTTACTAAAGGGAAAACTCGAATAGCGTTTTACACACCTCTCTACTGTTTTTTTCATACCTAACACTGTTTCACAATTCACAACTGTTCCACAACGTCTGAGGCTTGGTAATGAGTAAGATCCGAGTAATTTTAATCGAAGACCACGACCTCACGCGGGTTGGGATTCGGGCAGCGCTACAACAACGGGAAGGCTTTGAAGTCGTCGGAGACGCTAGAGATGCCAAGTCCGGTCTAAAGCTTTTGAAATCGGCACAGCCCGACATTGCGATCGTAGATGTGGGCTTGCCTGACATGACCGGAATTGAACTCACTCAAGAGTTTAAACAATGCCAAGCCGATGGGGAGTCGCCCCACACCAAGATTTTGATCATGACGCTGCAAGATAGCGAAGAGACTGTTCTCGCGGCGTTTGCTGCCGGAGCCGATTCTTATTGCATGAAAGATGCCAGCATCGATAAGCTAGCGCAGGCGCTAAACGTCACCTCTGAAGGCAATGCTTGGATCGATCCTGCGATCGCTCGCATCGTCCTCCACCAGACCCAAAAATCTTACGTTTCCTCAACTCAGAATGTTGAGCCGACCACCATTGCCATCAACCGGATCACCGACGAAGATTTCATTCCTGCGTACCCATTGACTGAGCGCGAGCTAGAAGTCCTAAAGCTGATTGTGGATGGATGCAGCAATGCTCAGATCGCTGAACAACTCTACATTACGGTTGGCACAGTTAAAACCCATGTCAGAAACATTTTGAATAAGCTCTGTGCCGACGATCGCACGCAGGTTGCCGTCCGCGCGCTTCGTACGGGCTTGATTCAGTAAAATCTTTGGGTAGCGGTTGGGTCGTACCCTGCCCACCTGCCCTGTCTCCGCACCGCTAGCCTAATTCCCATCCCTTGCCTTCGTTACAGTTGCAGGGTGTGGGAATTTTGTTGTGTTGGGCAACGCTTGTTTGGCGATGTTTGTTCAGCGTTTGTTCAGCAATTCTGGTGCGGCGACTGGTGAGAGACAAGGCTAGAGACGTTAGAATGCTTCAGGCAGAGCGAGCAAGTAGAAAATGTAAAATTGTAAAATGTTTGAGCCTCCTCAACTCACCCTCCTGACTCATCCTGGCATTCTTTGGGAACGGGCGATCGCGCAAACCCGCTCTGCGATCGCATCGGGTGCGTTGCGCTCTGTTCCTACCGAACGGGGGTTTATTCACGATGAGGGGGTTCAGTTTTTGGTACGGGTTCTCACGAATCTGATCCGCAAAGACGCCGCAACTCAAGCGCAAATTACGGCAGAAACAACCACTGGTAAATCGTTTAATCCTTTTTTACCCTACGAAGACGATTTGTTTGTGGTTGATGTCTCTCCGACTCATGTGTGTTTATTAAATAAATTCAACGTTGCTGATCATCATTTATTGGTGATTACGCGCGCTTTTGAAGAACAAGAATCGTGGCTGACGTTCAACGATTTTGCCGCGCTGTGGGCTTGCCTAGCCGAATTTGATGGGCTAGCCTTTTACAACGGTGGCAAAACCGCAGGAGCTAGCCAGCGCCACAAACATCTGCAACTCGTGCCCTTTCCGCTCGTACCAGAAAGCCGACTCCCGATCGCATGCTTGCTCTCGTCTGCTACGCTGACGCCGCCTAACAATGTTCCTGGGTTGCCCTTCCTCCATGCTTTTGCTCCCCTTGATCCCAGTTGGGCACGCTCTCCTGCCAAAGCGGCTGACCTCACGTTAAGTTGCTACAACAGGCTGTTTCAATCGCTAGGATGGCAGCCCAGCACTGGAAATACCCCCATGCAGTCTGGGGCATACAATCTGCTGATGACACGGGACTGGATGCTAGTTGTGCCGCGATCGCGCGAAAGTACACACAATATTTCCGTCAATTCTCTCGGCTTTGCTGGCGCACTACTGGTGCGTAGCGAGGCAGAATTGAATCTCCTTACAAAAATACGTCCAATGAATCTTTTGAGACAGGTTGCCTTTCCGTTAAGTTAAATGGATCGACGACAGAGTTGAACCATGAATCACGAACAGTTTATTGCTGCCCCAAATTCCATCATCAAGCTCAAAAATTACGACCCAAAATACACAGGTTCGTTGGATAAAAAAGCAGCAAAAGTTGAGTTACAAACCGGAATCGGACGCCTTGCTGACTATCAAAATGTTCTGTACGCTCAAAACTCGTATGCGCTTCTAATTATTTTTCAAGCAATGGATGCGGCTGGAAAAGATAGCACGATCAAACACGTTATGTCGGGGATCAACCCTCAAGGCTGTCAGGTGTTTAGCTTTAAAGCGCCATCTGAAGAAGAACTTGACCATGATTATTTATGGCGATCAATGAGAGCCTTACCCGAACGGGGTCGGATTGGCATTTTCAATCGATCCCACTACGAAGAAGTGCTGGTTGTGCGCGTCCATCCAGAGTTTCTGGCACGGCAACAACTGCCGCCTGAGTTGATACACGACCAGATTTGGGAGCAGCGCTTTGAGGACATCAACAACGTTGAGAAATATCTTTCCAACAATGGCATCATTGTGCTCAAATTTTTTCTCAATGTTTCAAAAGAAGAGCAAAAAAAACGCTTCCTCGATCGCATCAATAAGCCAGAGAAAAATTGGAAATTTTCGATGTCTGATGCAAAAGGGCGGGCGGCTTGGGATGAGTATATGCGCGCCTACGAAGCCGTGTTTACCCATACCAGCACCCCCTGGGCACCCTGGCATATTATTCCAGCAGACCATAAATGGTTTACGCGATTGGCGGTGGCAAACATTATTTGCAGTAAGTTAGAGTCCCTAAATCTACAATATCCAACCGTGAGTAAGCAGCATCAGCAAGAACTTTTAGAGGCAAAAAAAGTCCTTGAACGCGAAGACTGAGCCATCTCAACCGCTTTAGATCGTCAGCTACCTGGGCGCTTTTTGGATCTCTTCGCGAAGGGTTGCCAAATCAATGTAATTGTTCGCCACATGGATAAGCTGATCGCTAGTCATCGATCGCAGCGCAAATACCTCCACCCGCGCTCCAAGATAGCTCACCGCATTTACCGCATAAGACAAATCTCCGTCACCGCTAATCACCACTTCAGTATCACAACTCGAAGCCATCCGCACCATATCCACGGCAATTTCAACATTCATGCTGCTCGCCCGTTTTGTCCCTGCTGCGTTATGCACCACATCTTTTGTGACCACCCGATAGCCGTTGCGACGCATCCAGGTTAAAAACGCTTGCTGTCTCGAATTGGTTGGATCAACACCGGTGTAGAAAAAAGCATAGGCGAGTTGGCTATTGTGGCGAAAATAGCGGAGCAGTTTTGCGTAGTCGATCTCAATTCCCATCTGAGACGCCGCATAAAACAGATTCGCGCCATCAATAAACATGATTACTCGACCGCGATTTGTATCACGCGGCTCTAAAGGGTTGCGATCGTCTTCTAGCACATTAGGGTCGCCAATCTGCTCAGAAAATGGTATAGGTAACTGGTGTTCAGGAAAATGAATCGGTTCAAGGTGAAGCGTAGTCTTCTCCCCGACCGGCTTCTTTGGAATTGGCTGAAGCATGAATAGAGTTTTTAGTCTAAAACAGTGATGCAATGTGGGAGGACAACCCAAGCATTGATCTAGAAGTGTTGATTTGATGGAAGTTTATTAAAGGATTGCGGGCTATTTTATGGGGAGATAGAAGAACTCAATTTTTCTACCTCCTACGAGAATCACTCGTAATTTGGCATTTTGCGATCGCTTGTTAAAAAGCTTAAGCAGATTGGTTGCTTTATAACAAAGGCTTTAAATCTAGACTTACTCCTACACATAGAAAGGAGCACCCACTGTCACTGAATATTTATGTATCGAGGAATACTACGCTTTCTTACCCTATATTCTAGCAATGCGTTCTCTAGCGCGGCGAGTTGCCATTTTTGTCTACCAATTAATAAATTTCCCTCCAGGGCTAGGGCGACTTTACCTGGGTTGCGTTCAGTAGAAATTGCCTGATCACCCCACTGGTTTGTTGTCGCATTCTTTGGAGAGACGCCATATCCAACCATGTTGAACCCTCAATGCCTTGAGCAAAAAGTGCTGGAGTCTCTCTTAATAAATGTCGAGCCTCTTTTAGTTATGAATGCGGTAAGCCGCTAAAACATTGAGCGTATTATAAAGAAATTTCATCTTTTTAACAAGTCGAAAGATTAGTTCGTGATTCTTTGAAGTAACATTACAGAACTTACGATCGCACAGTTCAATAGGTATAGAAATTAAGTCTAGACTCTGAGCATACCGCTTCAACCAAAATTACGGCACCATGTTTTTTTAGCAAAATTGACAAACAAATATCACAGTTTATATCGTTTATCACGGCTCTCTATCCAATTTCAAAAAAGCGCGGTAAACCTGAAGTGAATATCAAGTTCCTCTAGACACAGACCTTTAGATATGAAAGCGCCCTTCAGGTGTAATCACGCTATATCATCATTCTTACCACCGTTTTAGCTTGGTTGAAAGCTGCCTCTCTTCTCAAGCTTTGTGTTGTTTTTTTACAAACCTTTTTAGGCTAGATGATTGAATAGAGTGAGCAGCAACGGTCTCTGAAAACATCGGTTATAGCTCGGTTATAGAAAATAAATTTTGTGGAGCCGAATGATTATGCAACTCGTTCCCCGTCCTGATTGGAATCAGTCTTCTCCAAAGCCATTAGATTGTGCTCAAGAGCCGACTTCGTCTGTTGTTGAAGAGATGAGATCACCCTCTGAAACTGACGATCGCGTGATTATTTTTATTGATGGCTCTAACCTATTTTATGCTGCCATGCAGCTTGGTTTAGAGATTGATTATGCAAAGCTGCTTTGTTATCTTACCGGTAAGCGGCGATTGTTAAGGGCATATTTTTACACAGGCGTTGATCGGCACAATGAGAAACAGCAAGGCTTTTTACTCTGGATGCGCCGCAATGGCTACCGCGTCGTCACTAAAGATTTGGTGCAGTATCCGGATGGCTCTAAGCGAGCGAATTTAGATGTTGAAATTGCTGTGGATATGGTAATGCTAGCCAAGCATTGTGATGTTGCAGTCTTACTCAGTGGTGATGGTGATCTCGCGTATGTTGTCAATCATGTGGCATATCAGGGCACCTGTGTCGAAGTGGTAAGTCTCCCAGCAATGACGAATGACGGGCTGATTGATGTGGCGGATCGCTTTATTGATCTATCCGCAATTCGCGCTCAAATTCAGCGTTCTGAGCCTGAAAGCCGTGCTCACTCTGTTTCTTAGCCGTAAGAAGTAAAAATTATCCCTTTGAACAAGCTTGCCGTGACGCATGCGCGCGATCGCACATTCAATAGTTTTCTGAGCCGTTGCCTCTTGATTGACATAGGATTGCTATAGATTTTTTTACGCTAGAGCCTTTTATGTCCATCAAAAAGATTGTTTCGATCGGAATGCTGATTTTTGTGCCAATTTCGATTGCGGCTGAACTGTTGCACTGGGGCACGATGACCGTTTTCATCACCTCTGCCTGCGCGATCGTACCCCTGGCAATCTGGTTGAGCACGGCAACCGAGGAAGTTGCGATCGTTACGGGACCTTCGATCGGTGGGTTGCTCAACGCGATCTTTGGCAATGCCACAGAACTGATCATTGGGTTAGTTGCTCTGAGAGCCGGATTGATCGATATCGTTAAAGCCAGTATTACCGGAACGATTATCAGTAATTTGTTACTAGCGATGGGGCTTTCGATGTTTTTTGGTGGGCTGCGGTATAAAGAGCAAGAATTTAAGCCGATCGTCGCGCGAGTTAATGGCTCATCTATGACACTTGCTGTGATTGCCATTTTGCTGCCTACGCTAGCATTTTATACTTCTGGAAAAATTGAAACTCCTGCGATTGAAAAGCTTTCGATTACTGTAGCAATTGTGTTGATTGCCGTGTACATCATGACATTAATTTTTTCATTGAAAACTCATAACTACCTTTATGAAGTTAGTTTGGCAGAGTTAGAGGAAGAAAGCAACCACCAACCTAATCTGTGGCTGTGGCTCGGAGTATTAGTCGCATCGACTCTTGCAGTTGCCTACGAATCTGAGATTTTTGTTGGAGTCGTTGAAGAAGCAACGAAAGGATTAGGATTGACACCGCTGTTTACTGGAGTGATTCTCTTGCCGTTGGTCGGTGGCGTGGCAGAGTATGTGACAGCCGTTGGTGTTGCTGTTAAAAATAATATGGATTTGTCGGTCTCTGTAGCGATGGGATCGAGCTTGTTAGTTGCGTTGTTAATGGCTCCGTTGTTGGTTATTGTTGGGCAAGCGATTGGGCAACCCATGGATTTAAGTTTCAATTTGTTTGAGGTTGTGGCGGTTACAGTGGCGGTTGTTGTGGCAAATCTGATCAGTTTAGATGGGCGATCAAACTGGTTAGAAGGGGTACTGTTGTTAGCGACTTACATTATTCTTGGGGCGGCGTTCTATTTTCAGTAAGGGTAAGCCTGCGCTGCGCTGAGGGCATCAAATTGCTGATGACAGAGGTAAAGCGATCGCGGCACATGAAAACATCCCTTCCATTTGCCGCCTTTAAGATCTATCAGCACGTCTCCCTGGCGGTTGAGATAGCCAAACCATTCGCCCCACTGCGGATCGGCAAAATGCGACCATGAGTATTCGTGGAGTTTTTCGTACCAGTCCCAACATTCTTGGCGACCCGTCAACCGATATCCCATCGATAGCGCCACCAGCGATTCTAGATGAACCCACCACAGTTTTTGATCCCATTCCAACTGCTGGGGTGGATGTCCTTTCGTATCCATAAAATAATACAATCCGCCATACTCTCGATCCCAAGCAAAATCAAGGATATTTAATACAATCTCGATTGCTTGATGGACTAGTTTGGAATCACCTAGACGATTGCCAATATCCATAATAAACCACATTGCTTCGATGCCATGACCCGGATTAATTAATCGTCCTTCAAAACAATCGATCAGCAATCCATCAGGTGCAACGTTTTCATACATAAGCTTGCGATCGCTATATGGAGCAAAGCTAGCGTCGCTGAGAAAGTCAGTCATCACTTCTTCAACCGTTGCATTCAGCACATGTTCAAGGGTGTTGCTTGGTAACAGCCAGTCCATTTCTAGGGTCAAATTAGCTAAAATCATCGGCACAGCTAACGATTTCATAGGGCGAGTGCCCGGATAGGCTTTGTTGTAGTCACCTTTAGGATTGTCTTTGCGGCGTAAAACATTGTCATATGCTTGCAATGCAATATCTTTTGCCCACTCTTTGCCAGAGGCGAGCGCATATTTACTAAACGCCATTGCGGCGAAGCAGTCAGAGAAAATATTGTAGGGTTGCACGAGCGGGTTTCCAGACCGATCGAGGGCAAAGTACCAGTTTCCCGCTGCATCTCTACCGTGTTTCGCCAAAAAATCAGCCCCGTTTGCCGCGATCGCAAGCCAGTCTTCGCGCGGTTCTATCTGGTGATAAAAGGTCGAGAACGTCCATACCTGGCGATTTTGCAGCCAGATAAATTTGTCGGTGTCGTACACCTTGCCGTTGCGATCGAGGCAGGTGAAATAGCCGCCCTGCTCCCAATCGATCGAATGCCGCTCCCAAAACGGCAAGACATCATCGAGGAGAGCAGTCTTGTAAAGGTTTGCTAAGGCTCTAAAGTCTTGCTCCACGAATTCATTCTCAACAACAATGCAGTAGCATCATATCGCTCTTTACGCTGTCTAATCTCGGATAACTCTGACATATACTGTTCCTCAATAACCTTTCTCTATACGCAGAGCTATCCCCAAGTTTGGAGAATTATTTGTCACCAAACTCTAGATTCATAAGGGAAGTTGTTATTGGATTTCAGTGACGACAATCTATTTAATCTTCTATCTAAAGGCAAAAGCTCAAATCTTTTACGACCTAATAGAGCAACCTTCACAAGAATAGTACTTAAGAACTATTTTGTCTACTAAACCTCTTGAGCACTGTTAAATCTAGGGAAGCTGAACTTGAGAAAACCTATAGCACTGCCATTGCCAAACAGGAATCTAAGGCAGAATAGTAGGGAAAAGCGATCGCGGAGAAACACGATGGAAATTGCGCGGCAAATCAGCGTGGACAAAGCCATTCATCACGGTACACCTGTCATCAGTGGAACACGGGTTCCGGTCTCGATCGTCGTCGGTTCCCTCGCAAGCGGCATGAATAAAGAGGAAGTTATGCAAGAGTACGAACTCACCAAAGAGCAAGTTGAGGCTGCTCTCTCGTATGCAGCCGATTTGGTCAAACAAACTGAGGTTGTGGCTTTGGAAGCTTGAGTCTTGAATATTCTGGTCGATGAAAACATGCCACGCTCCCTTGCGCCTCAAATTGCGGAACTAGGTTTTTCCGTTCAAGACGTGCGCGATATTGGACTGCGCGGACATCCCGATACAGAGGTGATGGCTGCCGCGATCGCTACCGATGCAATTATCATCACCCGCGATCGCGGATTTACGAATCCTAAAAACTGGGCTGAAGGATTTACCGCAGGTGTGATTTTCATCAATCTTGTTAACGATACTCCTACCAACACCGTTAATGCAAAAGTTCTAGAACTTCTAAAAAACCGTTTGCCTGTGTCTTTGTTGGGTGCACTTACAACGATCGAATCTCGTCGGGCGCTATCTCGTCCCATTCACCGTAGATCTTAAAGAATATGACTGCACTCTTTCATAATGTGGGTAGAACGGTTTGTTGAGTTTGATAAAGCGTCATCACATCGTTAAGCGATAGCCGAGACTGCGCCCCCAAGGTCAGCCGCGAGGTATGCCCACGCTCCAAATGTTCAGCCGCTGCACAGGCAATCATTGCTGCATTGTCCGTACAAAATTGCATCGGGGGAAAGATAACCCGCAAATTGTGACGCTCAGCCGCTGCTTGTAAATGCTGACGCAAACCCCGATTGGCAGCCACCCCACCCCCGATCGCGATCGCATCTAAGCCAAAATCTCGCGCACCTGCGATCGCGCGTTTGGTCAGCGACTTGGCTACCGTTTCTTGAAAACTCGCCGCTAGATCTGCGATCGGTAATGGCTCCCCGCTCTGCTGAAACTTCTGAGTCAGCCGTAGAACCGCCGTTTTTAACCCGCTAAAACTAGAATCGTAGGGATGAAAGCCGCCTCCGGGCAGGGAAATTTGACCTTCGGGCAGAGCAAACGCTTTTGGATTGCCCACTTGCGCGAGGCGATCGATAGCAGGACCACCCGGATAGCCCAACTCCAGCAGCCGCGCCACTTTATCGAAGGCTTCTCCGGCGGCATCATCACGGGTTTGCCCTAACACCTCATACCGTCCACAATCTTTAACGTAAATCAAACTCGTATGCCCACCCGAAACGAGGAGGCAGAGAAACGGCGGCTCTAAGGTTGGGTCGCTGAGATAAGAGGCGTAAATGTGCCCTTCTAAGTGATGAATTCCAAGAAATGGCTTTTGGTAGAGCATCGCCAAGGTTTTGGCTGCCGTCAAGCCGACAAGCAACGCGCCGACCAAGCCAGGAGCGCAGGTTCCAGCGATGCCATCGATCGCTGACCAGTCGAGGTGTGCCGCTTCAAGGGATTGTGCGATCGCATGATTGACAATTTCCACATGCTGACGAGATGCCACCTCTGGCACAACGCCGCCGTATTGCTGATGAATCGCCACCTGAGACGACACAATGCTGCTCAAAACGTTACGATTTTTGACGATCGCTACTGCCGTTTCGTCACAACTTGTTTCAATTGCTAAAACCGTTGCCATTTGCTGATACGTTTTTGAAAGTATAGGCTACCCCAGCACGGCTAAAACCTGCATGGTGTAGCTAAAGCCCAATTGGGTAACGCTAATAAAAAGTTTATCGCGCTACTCAGTTTCGTCTATTTTTGTAAGGCAGAAAGTACAACCCTTTTTGCCCTCATAACCTTCGCAATTTGTAAAAAAGGGAAACAATTCCATGCGACGATTGTTTGCTCTAGTTCTAGTTTTCTCCTTGTGGTTTGGCTTTGTTGCCCCAGAGCCAGCCCATGCCTACAACTTGGTTCCGTGTAGCGAAAGCGCTGCCTTTGCTCAACGTGCCCAAGACTCGGTGAGCAAGTCAGCAGCCCGTCGGTTTGAGCAATACTCTCGCTCAAACTTGATGTGCGGTAAAGACGATGGGTTGCCCCACTTAATTGTAGATGGCAATCTAGCTCACGTTGGTGAATTCACGATTCCAGGAATCTTGTTCTTGCTGATCACAGGTTGGATCGGCTGGGCAGGTCGTTCTTATCTCCAAGCGGTGAAGAAGAGCGGCAACCCCGAAGAGCAAGAAGTCATTATCAATGTACCGTTGGCAATCAGATGCATGTTGAGTGCTGCCTTTTGGCCGCTCTTGGCAGTCAAAGAATTGACATCGGGTGAACTTGTGGTGGGCAAAATTACTAACGTGACCAACGGTATTCCGGTTTCTCCGCGCTAGGGGTTTCCTATCTAACTGTTTTGCCTAAATTCTGGAGGATTTCATGGCTCGTTATCTGTCTTCTGCTCCTGTTTTGACTGCGCTTTGGCTAACCTTTACGGCTGGCATGTTGATCGAGTTTAATCGGTTCTTTCCCGATTTGCTCTCGCATCCCCTCAATTAGGGATAGCGAATGAGGAACGCTTGCAGCAACCCTCAGAATATCTCTAGACGCTAGTTAAGAATATTGATCAAACTCGCGATCGCTCTTTTTAGAAGGTCGCGAGTTTTTGTGTAAAGATCGAGCGATCGAATTATTTCTTAACGCTGAGACTGCCTTAGCAAAGTGACTCTTAAGAATGATGAGAACCTCAGCATGGTTTTTCTAACCTAAAACTCATCAACAGTAAATTTATGGAGTTTAGCTATGACTGGTTTTCCTCGCTATCTTTCGAGTGCCCCAATGCTAGCTGTCGTTTCAGTTAGTGTTGCGTTTACTATTTTCATGCTAATTAATTGGGTTTCGCCCGATCTGTTGTTTTTGGCTGAATAAACCAACTGAATAAAGCGGTGTGGGTGGTGGAAAATGCTTCAATTGCGGTTCTGAAGCTTGTACGCTAGAACGTATCCTTCCATCGCCCACTGGTTTATGCTTGATTACGAACTTGAAGTCCGCCGGCTTTTGGACATCATGCCTGCCTCTGGGCGAATGTTCACCAAACTGGTCAGCAAGCCAGACCAAAGGCTTGTGATTGATGCTCCCTTTCCGTTGCCTTGGAGAATTGATCGCAGTGTCTATATTAATTTTGATCTGTGGAGTCGCCTTTCTCGTCCGCAGCGAGACTTGCTGATGTTGCGGACGGTATGTTGGCTAGCAGGTGTGAGATGGTTCCAACCCAATCTGTCGCTGGGTTTGGCAGTTGCGGGGGTTGCAGGGTTGGGGTTTGAGGTATTGCAGCAAGATGCGGTTGGAATAGCAGCCACAACCGCCCTCGGCGCGATCGCGCTGACTCAGATCTGGCGCAGCAATCGTAGCTCTCGTAAAGACCTCGACGCTGACGAAAAAGCCCTACAAATTGCCCAACGGCGGGGCTATACCGAAACCGACGCTGCCGGACATCTGCTCTCTGCGATCGCATCTGTTGCCCAAAACGAAGGGCGATCGCTGACCTTTACTGAACTGTTGAGATGCCAAGCGTTGCGTGCGATCGCGGGTCTTTCCCCAGTTGGTATTCCAGAATCAATGCGGCAACAAGACTTTTAGCGATGCTGTTGTGCTTTGGCTTTTGTCTGCTTCGGTTTAAAATACGCCTCCATGACCTGGCGCACCATGGGAGCCGTCACTGAACCGCCGCTTCCCCCAGAAAACTCACCCATTGCAACCACGACAATTTCAGGTTTATCGTAGGGCGCGAAAGCTCCAAACCAGGTATGAGACCCCTGCCCCATATCTTCTGCCGTGCCGCTCTTGCCTGCCACGGGGGGCAACGTTGGGATGTTCAGGGCTTGCCCTGTTCCGGTGCTGATTACGCCCCGCAGACCTTCTCGTAGTAGCCGGATTGTATCCGACCTCAGATTGAGCGGCTGGCGCCAAGCTTGGGCAGTTGCGTTCTCTTTAAGCAGATGCGGCTTGACCCGATAGCCACCATTCGCCGCGATCGCAAACATCCCTGCCACTTGCAACGGGCTTGCTTCAAGATAGCCCTGCCCAATCGTCATATTTACCGTGTCGCCAACAAACCACGCTTGCTTCACCTGTTTTTGCTTCCACAGCGCATCAGGAACAAGTCCAGGTGATTCTTCAGCACTCAGTTCTATGCCCGTCTTCTGCCCAAATCCGTAGCGGCGCGTCCACTCGATGAGGGGCTTTTCCCCCATCCCTAGCCCGATTTGATAAAAGAACGTATCACTACTCCACGTCATCGCCCCTACAAAGCCTTGAGGACCAAAGCCAGCATGATTCCACTCACCAAAATCAACGCCGCTGACATGGAGCGATGGATAAGTGTTGAGAACGGTCTGCGGTGAAAATTTGCCAGACTCTAAGCCTGCCGTAGTTGTCACAATCTTGAAGGTACTGGCAGGCGGATAGCTTTGCAGAACCCGGTTCAAAAACGGCTGGTCTTGACTTTGAAGCTGTTTCCACTTCTCGTCTGACATATGCGTGGTGAATAGATTGGGGTCAAATCCAGGGCGGCTGACCATCGCCAGAATGGCACCCGTGTTTGGGTCGAGGGCTACGATCGCACCTTTTTGGATTCCCAGCGCTGCTTCAGCCGCCTTTTGAAGCTCTAAGTCGAGCGTTACCGTGACATCTTTCCCAGCGCGAGTTTCTTTCTCACCCAAGACGTTTAACACAGTCCCCGCCCCATCCACCTCAACTTGCTGACCGCCCCATTCGCCCCGCAGTTGCTGCTCAAAGGCAGCCTCAATGCCCATCTGACCGATCACATCGCCTAGCCGATAGTCTTTGCCTTGGCGACGTTGCAACTCTTGGTCATTCATTTCCCCGGTATAGCCGATGACATGCGCTCCTAAGTCGCCGTGGGGATAGTCGCGCATGGCTTCTGCATCCACCTCTACCCCCTCTAGCTCAGCGCGATATTCTTCTAGGGCAGTCACTTTTTGTGGGCTAACCCCCCGGGCAATCCGCACCATATAGGGAGATCTGTAGCCTTCTTCGGCTAATCGCCGCTCAATAGCTTGCACCGGAATGTTGAGAATGTCGGCGAGGCGCTGACGGGTTTTATGCCAGTCTGCTTTCTTCTGAGTTAGGGGTTGCAAATAAACGGAATGAGACAGCCGACTTCCGGCTAAAATTCTGCCCTTGCGATCGAAGATTTTGCCCCGCTCTGGAGGTTTGGGAATCAGCCGAATTCGGTTGGTTTCTGCTAATTGACGATTACGATCGCCGTCCACCAACTGCAAATGAACCAACCGCCCGCCCAAACCACCGATAATTATCCCCGACAGCAGCACCATCAGCACAATTGCCTGGTTTTGGCGTCCTACACTTCGAGCCGTTTGCAGGGGCAGCGTGGGTGTAGAAAGAGATCGAAGTAGGGTCATAGATCAACAACTAAAAGGACGCAGAATCTCTGCATAACGCTACAAACTTGCATCAGAGCAACCTGGTAGATTGTCAACGTTGAGTGGATGGGTTGATGAGTGAGAGGGTAGAGGGGTGAGAGGGTGCATGAGCCGATGGATTTGATTACTGACCAACCCATCCACTCATCTACTCCTCCACTCATCGATTCCCAGTCCATCAGTTCAATCTTGACAGACCACTAGAGTGCAACGCTATCAGGGCTTTGCTAAGAATTTCTGTCTGGGAGTTTCGGCATACCTCTGGGCAACCTAAACCCAGAACCAGCGAAGACTACGATCGAATACACCCAATTTGTTAAATGATTTTTTAACCTTGACTTGCCTGATGCCGATCAGCGGCTCGAAAACAGGCTCCAAATTCGTCTCATCCTCTAAAATAAATCAGACAGGTCACGGCGACTCTCTACCTTTTGGCAGAAAGCCCTATATTCCTGGCTAGGAAAGAATCACCGTAGGGAACCGAAACTATGTCTCAAACGGCAGCACACCAGCAGCTTTCAACAGGCGTCAACGTCGGATTTGATGTTGAACTGCGGAAAGTGTTTAAAGTTTATCATGGTGAACCGGCGGTACGCAGCGTTGATCTTAGTATTCAGCGAGGTGAGTTTTTTAGTATTCTCGGTCCATCGGGGTGCGGCAAAACCACAACATTACGCCTGATTGCCGGATTTGAGACGCCGACCGCAGGAGAGATTGTGATTGGTGGGCAGTTGATAAATCATGTGCCGCCCTATCGCAGACCAGTGAATACAGTGTTTCAAAGCTATGCGCTGTTTGGTCATTTATCGGTGTGGGAAAACGTTGCGTTTGGGTTGCGGATTCAGAAATGTTCGCGCTCCGAGATTCAAACTCGGGTACAGGAAGCGCTGAAACTAGTGAAAATGGAAGGCTTTGCCAAGCGCTCTCCGGCGTCTCTTTCAGGGGGGCAGCAGCAGCGGGTTGCTTTAGCGCGGGCGTTGGTCAACCGTCCTACTGTGGTGTTGCTCGATGAGCCGTTGGGCGCGTTGGATCTTAAGCTTCGCAAAGAGATGCAGGTTGAACTGTCGTTGCTGCACCGCGAGTTGGGCGTCACGTTTGTTATGGTGACGCACGATCAAGAAGAAGCGCTGTGCCTATCCGATCGCATCGCGGTGATGAATGCGGGGCAAGTCGAGCAAATTGGCACACCCGATCAGATTTATGAACGTCCCCAAACGGCGTTTGTCGCTAGCTTTATTGGCGATACTAATCTATTTCGTGGCAGAATTGAGGGCGCACACCCCTCTATGCTGTGGATTCGTACCGAAAGCGGCTTGAAAATGAAGGTACAGCCTGCCCATACACGGGAGCCGCTCACATCGGGGCGGGTGGTGGTGAGTGTGCGTCCTGAGAATATTCAGGTTAGCCTGACCCCCCACGAGCCGGGCAACAGTTTTGAGGGTCGGCTTCAAGATGTGATGTATCTCGGAACTCATGTGCATTATTTTGTGGTGTTGAGTTCTGGCGATCGCATCACCGTCCGTCAAACCAATGGGGCGGCTGTGCCAAGTGCGGAGACGCCCATCTATCTTTTTTGGGGCGCAGAAGCAGGTTTGGCGCTACCGGAGCAGGGGTGAATCAGGGGTGAATGCTATGTCAAATCGAGCTTTTCAGTTATCCCGCCGTCGGTTTTTGCACCATGCGATCGCAGGCGCATCTGGAGCCGCCCTATCAGGGTGTGGCTGGACGTTAGCCAAAGTTCAGACCGAGCAGGTGGCGCAAGATAGCTCTGGCGATTTGCATATTTACACCTGGTCAAGCTACATCGATCAGGAACTCGTCAATGCCTTTCGAGAGAAAACCGGCATTAACGTGGTTTTCGATATTTTCGATTCTAATGAAACAATGCTGGCGACGTTTCAAGCGGGCAAAGGCAGCCTCTACAGCATTATCTACCCCTCGGATTATAAAGTGAGTCAGATGATCCAGCTAGGGCTGCTCAGCGAGCTAGAGCGATCGCGGCTAGACGGGTTGACCAATCTTCTACCCCGCTTTCAGCAGTCGGTTCACGATCCGGGAAATCGCTACAGTGTGCCCGTGAGTTGGGGAACGACCGGGTTGTTGTATAACAGCGAAAAGCTAACTGACGCTCCGACGGATTGGACGTATCTTTGGGACAACAAAACCAGGCTAACGCGCCGCATCACGCTGATGGATGACGTGCGAGAAGTGATGGGAGCCGCCTTGCGATCGCTAGGGTTTTCCTATAATTCCACCAATCCTACTGAAATTAAGCAAGCCTATGAACGGCTGCAAGAATTGAAACCTACGATCGCAACTTTCACCACCGATGCGTGGCGCGATCAGATCTTGGCGGGTGACTTGCTAATCTCGATGTGCTACTCAGCCGATGCCGTCAACGCGATGGAGCAAAATAAAGCGCTGAGGTATGTAATTCCTAAAAGCGGCACATCGATTTGGAGCGATACGATGGTGATTCCTAAAACGGCTCCTAACCGAGAGGCAGCTTACGCTTGGATTAGTTTTATGCTGCAACCTGAGGTTGCCGCCACCGTAACTGAACGATTGTTTTTTGCGACGCCCAATTCGGCAGCGTTTCAGCAGTTACCTGAAGCCTTGCGCCTAAATGTCAGTCTGTTTCCTTCCCCAGCCGATATCGGTCAATCGGAAGCGATCGCACCCATCAAAAAGCCGATCCTAGAACTCTATGATCAATACTGGACTAAGCTAACGAGCAGCTAAGATCCAGGGGTGCCAAAAAAGCTGCGCTAACGCTCGCCACCAAACCCACCCAGTAGCGCTAGACCTCCGAGGACTGCGATCGCAAGTGCCCCAAAGGTAGCCGCCGGGTTTTTATCAATCGCATCCAGGAAGCTCGGAATCTCCAAGCTCTTGAAATCTCCTTCTACCCGGTCAAAGCCTTCAATCGGTTCGTACAGATTGTTTGGCTCTTCTGCCTTAAATTCCTGAGTTTTTTGCCCTTTAAACCCAATCAATAACAATCCGGCATCTACTAATGCAGGAGAAATCTTTTGTGCGATATCGAGAATGCGACCAATATCCCCCACAATGTAATCGCGAACTTCATGTTCAGAAGCATACAAAATTGCATCTGACACCAGACTTGGATTGTAGTAAGGCGGAATACCCGTTGGTTTAACGCCCAATTTTGTCTTGCCTTTGTTGTAAAACGGTGTGTTGATTACCGCAGGCAAAATGTTTGCCACGTTGATCTGGTAACCTTCGTGTTTCAGTTCCAGCCGCATGGCATCAATAAAGCCTTCTACGCCATGCTTAGACGACGCATAGGCACTCTGAAACGGCACAGTTCGTCGTGCTTCGACAGAGGTAATGTGAATTAGCGAACCCCGCCCTTCGCGCTTGAGGTGAGGCAATGCTGCCATCGCGCCATACACTTGCCCCATTAGGTTGACATCAATCACCCGCTTAAATTCTTCTGGTGTAAGCGAATCAAACGTGGCAAACATGCCTGTCGCGGCAACATGAACCCACGTATCCAACCGCCCGAAGTGCTCAACCGTTTTATCGGCAACGTCTTTCACCTGCTCAAACTGGGCAACATCTGCTGGAATTGCGATCGCGTCTCCGCCCGCTTGCCGAATTTCTTCAACCAGGCTCATCAGCCCCTCTTGGCTGCGAGCAGAAACAACGACTTTTGCGCCTTTTTGAGCAAACCTCAGGGCAGCATCTCGCCCAATTCCGCTCGAAGCTCCCATCACAGCAACGACTTGTTGATCAATTGGTTTAAGATTCATTAGTTTTTCTCTTTTGCGATGTGTTTTGTGTTTACTTCAATGTTAATTTAGCATTCACTCATCTTCAGCAAGCTCTCGTCTTTCGCTATAATCTTCCGAAGACGTTGGTTCTAGTTCCCAGCGATGATCATCGCGTTGTTCCAAAATGTCGTTGGTGTGTAAAAAGTTGGCGTCGTCCATTTCCAAACCAACTGCTTTCCCCAAGTCATCGACAATATCCATATCAGGAGTTGAAACGGTTCCTCCTACAGATTCATCCCCCACAGCGTTTGCCTGCTCGTAGTTGGCATCAATATCGCCGCCTGTCAGTTCTGGAGTCGCTTCGTTCAGGTCTTGGGCGCGATCGCGCATCGTTCGACCACCCAAGGTGTAGCCCGGAAGCTCATGGACGCCGGTTCCATAAGACTCTGTAATGTCCTGAGGCAACTCCTCTCCATCCTCGCTGAAAGCGCCATCAATTTCTGCGGTGGGTAGAGCATCATCGAGATCTCCATCCTCTTCTGTAGCCCTACCCGAATTGTGGAGAGAAGCTGCTAAATCAGTTTCGTCGGTAGGATTTCTAGCGCCAGAACTATCTTTGCTATATCCTGTGTTGCTCATGATTGATCCTTCCTCGTAAAAAGACGGCTAAGGTTTTGCCTGTTTGCTGAATTAACTGCACGGTAGCGAATTTCAGGAAAGTATCAAATCTTCATATAGATAGATCAAGCCCTTCTGCGCCATGAATCCGCCGTAAGAGCGAGGGCGGCTTATCACTCCAGATTGAGGAGCGCGATCGCAAGAACTCTTATCGTGATTGGTGATGCATAGAAAATTTTGTAGCATCGCAACTACAAACGCAGCACTTAATACCAAACACTAAATCAAACATTTAGCACCTACAACACGGAGAGCAATGGTAATGACAAGCCAAACGGGGGCAAAGCGAGTCGCAATTTTGATAGAGCAAGGGGTTGAGGATGCAGAGTTTCAGCTTCCTTACAATGCACTAAAGAAAGCGGGAGCCGATGTGGTTGTGTTGGGTTCGCGCATGAATGAGGAGTACAAAGGCAAACAGAATAAACTATCGATCAAAGCCGATGCTACCACCAGCGAAGCGATCGCAGCAGATTTTGATGCAGTGATCATTCCAGGGGGGCAAGCGCCCGACAAAATGCGGACTAACCTAAAAACCGTCAACTTCGTGAAAGAAGCCCTGGATGCTGGAATTTTGGTTGCTTCGGTGTGCCATGGTCCTCAAGTTTTGATCGAAGGTGACATGCTTGAAAACGTGCGAGCCACAGGCTTTCGCGCCATTCGCAAAGATATGCAAAACGCTGGAGCCGTTTTTGTGGATGAACCTCTCGTGATCGACGACAACCTGATCACCTCTCGCCGCCCAGGAGACTTGCCGATTTTTACCACCGCTATTTTGCAATCTTTAGATCTCAACGTTCCCGATACGAGCTTGCCCAATGTTGGTGATGTTGATGCAGGCTGGTGGAAACTCGGAGAAGCGTGGGGCGGCTCAAGTAAGAGCGAAATTGTCAATGGCATCAATACCGCGATCGCAGGTGAGCGATATAGTCTTGAAGCCTTTCAACATTATCTCGATAATGCCTCTGACGAAGCAATGCGCGAACTCTTCCAGGAAATTTGCGCCCACAAACAGCAGCACATCCAATCGCTTGAGTCTCGTCTAGACGTATTGGAAGAAAAGCCCTCTTTACCCGCCTCAATTAGCAATTTCTATGCCGATATCAAAGCATTTTTCCAAAATAATCGTAGCGATATTGACGTGTTGCGACGAGCATTAGGTGATATGCAAACTGGCGTTGTTGATATTTATACCCTACGCAATAAGCTTACCGATCCTGCTACCGTTGCCATTTTTGATCAGATGGAGATCGTTTTATCTAGAGACGAGTCTCGCCTTGCTGAGATGTACAAAGATCGCCTAGGAGAACGCACTCCTCAGTCTCCGAAGCCATCGAGCAGCCCTTCTGTTACGGCGGGATAAGGTTGGCGGAGTAGCTGACGTCTCGGCAGAACGGATGGAATGATCAACTTATCCGTTTTTTAGGAAGTGCGAGCATATCTGGAGTCTGTTTAGAGGTGAAGAATCATGGAAATTCAGTCTGATAAAATTACGAATTCTACTGACGCTCAGCAGGCGGAGGTATCTGAGACCGAGAAGTGGGCATCGATCATTGGCGGCGGTGCGATGGTGTTGGCAGGGTTGCAGCAGCGATCGCTACGGGGAATTTTGACTGCGATCGCAGGAGGTGGGCTTGCCTATCATGGGGCAACGGCTGAGAAAAGTTTGACTAACAAAGTGGGGGAAGCAGTGGGCGTAAACAAAGCTATTAAAGTTGAGAAAACTGTCACTATCAACAAATCGGCAGAAGAGCTATACAACTACTGGCATGATTTTGAGCGGTTGCCGACGTTTATGAAGCACCTCCAGTCTGTGACGGTGGTAGATGTTCGCCGTTCCCATTGGGTTGCCACTGCCCCCCTAGGGCAAACGGTTGAATGGGATGCCGACATCATTAACGACCTGCCAAACCATCTGATCGCGTGGGCTTCGGTTGAGGGGGCAGATATTGATAATTCTGGATTTGTGAGATTTCAGCCTGCCACTGGCGATCGCGGAACTGAAGTGAAAGTCGTGTTGGAATATAACGTTCCGGGTGGGGCACTCACAGCCGCGGTTGCAAAACTTTTTGGCGAAGAACCCGAACAGCAAATCGGTGATGACCTAAACCGCTTTAAACAACTCATGGAAGCAGGGGAGATTGCAACAACAGAGGGTCAGCCAAAGGGCTAGATACTGCTCGAACTCTTAAATTTTATTCACCAATTTTGCAGCGATTAAACCTATGATCCAACTTCGTAGCATTTTAACGATTCTTTTCCTTAGTTTTTGCCTGTTTGGCAGCATTGCCTTTAGTAATGACGTTAGCGTTGTCAGCCTTGCAGCTATTACTCCTCCTGAAGCACAGAATATTATCAATAATTCTGATAGCGCTCAGGAGGCAGGTCAAAGGCTGAAATCTTCAGATTCGTTTGAGAAAGTTCGCGATCGCAAGGCATTAAATACGGCGGAAGAGGTGACGGATCGGTTTGAGGCTAACCAAAGCGATCGCAGAGATCCGCTCGTTAGCCACACCCAAAACAAGCTCGAAGAATTTGCTGAAAATGTCAAAGAAAAGCTCAATCTTGATGAGCCAATTCCTCAAAGCACAAAAGACTTTGGAAACGATCTGAAGAGCAAGGCGAATGAAACTTTAGGGCGCTCTAAAGGAGAACCTGGCTATTACCAGAACCCGCAGTAGAACTTCAATTTTGCTATCCATGATTTACAGGAAGACTCATAGATGAAAGCGGTTTGTTGGCATGGATCGAATGTAGCAAAGGTGGCACTGTTTCGATTCCGGGAGTCTATGGTGGATGATTGGATAAAGTTCCATTTGGGGCGGCGTTTAGTAAAGGCTTGACGCTCAAAATGGGTCAGACTCACGTTCACCGATACCTGCGTCCTCTGCTAGAACGGGTTCAGAATGGCGAAATTGCTCCGTCCTTGATAATTGGTAATGTTGTTTTGATTGAACACAAAGCTTTACATATTTACCTCAGTTTTGGGCTGCGATCGCAGGTGCAAGTTACCAGGAGCGATCGCAGCGAAAAAGCTAAATTTTTAGGTCAATGCCCTGAGTATAAATCTTTGTTTTCAAGGGACGCACCATTTGTGCATCAAAACGCTACGCCCTAGACTTGGAAGCCGCAATTAAACATGAAGTTGTGTTGTTGTTGGAGTTGTTTGAAGCAGATGCTGACCGAGGCGGCGCGCGAGTGCCAGGATGGTGAAGGTAGGTGAGTATGACGAACCGATTGGAAACACCGCCGAACCAGCCACATAGAGATTGTCGGTACCGAACACTCGACAATTCGTATCAACGACACCCTCTTCGGGTCTGCTAGCCATACGAGTGGTACCCATGTGGTGGGCTGCGTCAGTCATTGTCTCCAAGCTAGGCGGATTGTCCTCGAAGTCAAGAGTTCCAAGCCCGACCTGTGCAAACCGCTGCGTCAAGAGTTGTAGCGTCTTCGCCATCGAACGCCGATCATGATCGGTGAAGCACCAATCGACCTCCAACTTGCGTTGTCCTAGTGCGTCGTATTCCGTTCCTAGCTTAATGCGACTGTCCTTATAGGGAACCTGCTCGGTCGCAAACAGGACTCGGTAGGTAGCAACTGTGCCATTATCGTCTTGGCAAGCAGGACGGCGTCGCCAGGTTCGCCACAGGCGATCCGTTCGCTTCTCATAGATCGGCTTCAGGTTCACGATATGCTCAAGCAACTCTTGCTCTCGCTGGGTTGCGTTATCAAGCGCAAAGCATACACAGAAACGTGGTTTTGGGTCGTGTTGCATCTCGCGGGCATATTGTCGCGTTAAAGGGCCTGGCTGTAGTCTTCCAGTAGGGTGTTTAGGATGGTCACTATAAAAGCGACCGACGAGGTCGTGTGCATTGCCGATTCCACTAGGGAGTTGACCGCTTGAGGCCAGTAGGAGGCGCGCGGTTTCAAATGCCCCAGTTGCAATGATAACTGCGTCGCCTTCGACCATAAGTTCTCGCCCTTCGAGGGAGCGGCAAACAACTGCGGTCACGCGTTGACAGGAATCGTCGAGTCTTAACTCTGTTGCGGTCGCGCCCAGCACGACGTGCAAGTTTTTTGAGCGGCGCATCTCTTCACCAAAGCGTACCGCCGTGCGCGTGGGTGTTTGCTCCCAGTAAAAGCTGCTCATTTTCAAACCGCCTGTGGCGAGCTTTGCTTGAAGAGCCGTAATTTCAGGACGTATGGCTTCTGCCTCTAAATCACCGAAGCCGTAATCTTTTGCTGCCGAACGGTAGTGCTCCAAAAGATCAGCGAAGTTTACTGGCCAGCTACTGTTGGCAATCCAAGGTCTACCCTCAAACTCTAAGGGCTGTAAGTATTTCCACTTGCCTGTCCAGATGTTACTTGTACCACCGAACTGACGCACGCGACTGACTCCACGTAACTCGCGTGGCAGGTATTGATGGTAGTACGAGTCTGGATTGAGTTCGCGATGGCGTTTACCAAGAAAGATCACATCGTTTAATGCCTGGATTGATGGGTCGAATTGATCGCGCCCGCTTTCGACAAGCACTACCTCTCGACCATGACGCGCAAGGTACATTGCCACCTCAGCACCTGCGATCCCAGAGCCGAGTACAACCACCTGCCCCCGCAGCTTTGTTTGCTCACCCATTTCGAGAATATCGGTAATCATATGACCTCCATCTGTTAGAGTCTCCAATGGTTGAAAGATTCGCAGTTAAAAATTTACCGCTCCCTGTCCTCGAACTAAGACTAGCCTACTAAATGTAGCCATCTTTTTAAGACAGGTCACATGCATTACCCACCCTACCGAAGGTACCAAAAACCCTACGGCTATTTATACCAATCATTGAACCTATAAGCGTAATTCCATTAGAAAATCGCGCCATAGTGGAAGCTTCAAGAGTTTTTCTTGATATAAATTTGTACACAAATAGTAGACTGGGCACATGAACATTACGGTTTGAATTGATGATTGTTTAAATAACTCTCATCAAAATCTTTTCATACAAAGTTTATTTAGAGAGCGCAGTTAGGTTGATAAAGCTGTAAAGAATGCCAACTATACTCATGTTTTTAATGGAAAAGTTGTTAGTGTGATCACCATTTACAGTAATTGATGAATCCTGAATTTCAGTATCAAAAAATACCAGAGTTAACTCAGTAGGCGTAGTTAACCTAAAGACCTTCCTAGCTTCTCTTCTTCCTGGAAAGGGCAACCGAACTTTTGCTTACTCTTCTTGGGGAGAGGGCTAAGGTGAGGGCAACCCAAGGCGTCTCCTGTTTAATTAAGTCCCTTTACCAGAAGACCACTTCAGCTTTAACTCACACTTGATGAGGACACAGCACTTCCTGGTAGAAGAATTGAGCTATTAAAATAGTTCTTTGTAATGTAATCAATCTTCATCTGACAAATGCTGTATCGCCGCTTTGGACGCACTAATCTTCAGATGCCCGTCTTCTCGTGCGGAGGAATGCGCTATCAATATAAATGGCAAGATGTGCCCGATCGCGAAATTCCTGCTGATAACCAAGCTAATCTGGAAGCCACAGTTCGCCGCGCCTTTGATCTAGGCATTCATCACATCGAAACGGCACGCGGTTATGGCTCCTCAGAACAGCAACTCGGCAAAATTCTCCCCGCGCTCCCCCGCGAGAGACTGATTGCTCAAACCAAGATTTCACCGAAAGAAAATCCTAAAGAATTTTTGCAAATCTTTGAGCGATCGCTGAGTCTTCTCAAGCTCGATTATGTTGACTTACTCGGCATTCATGGCGTGAACACCGATCAACATCTGGAATGGTCGAAGGGATGCCTTGATGTTGTTCGTAGGTTGCAAGCGCAAGGCAAAGTTCGATTTGTCGGGTTCTCAACCCACGGCTCGACAGAGACGATTGTGCGGGCGATCGAGACGAATCAGTTCGATTACGTAAACCTGCACTGGTACTATATCAACCAGCAAAATTGGGCCGCGATCGCAGCCGCCCAACGCCATGATATGGGCATCTTTATCATCAGCCCGTCTAACAAGGGGGGAAATCTGTTTGCTCCACCTCAACGGCTCGTTGATCTATGCGCGCCCCTCAGCCCGCTTGTGTTTAACGACTTGTTTTGCCTGAGTCATCCGCCAGTGCAGACCCTCAGCATTGGTGCATCTTGTCCGACTGATTTTGATGAGCATCTAAAAACGCTGCCTCTCCTCGATCGGGCGGATGAAATCTTACCGCCAATTCTCAAACGGTTGGAAGACGCCGCGATCGCACGATTGGGCAAAGATTGGTACTTTAACTGGCAAACTGGGCTTCCCACCATTGATGAAACGCCAGGACGGTTGAATCTTTCGGCAGTGTTGTGGCTGCGAAACCTAGCGATCGCTTACGACCTGGTAGACTACGCCAAGATGCGATACAACCTTTTAGGTCAAGCTGATCATTGGTTTCCGGGTGCCCGGATCGACCAAATTGATCTCGACCTCTTGCGCCCCTGTCTAAACAACAGCCCCTTTGCTGACAAAATTTTAGAGGTGTTGCGCGAAACTCATAAACTGCTAGGCGGCGAAGCAGTGAAACGGCTCTCTCAGCAATAGTCCTGACCTGACGTGCATTAATTAATCATTAATCCTCTTGGCATTTTTTCTTTACAAAATTAGAAAAATCCGCTTCATGCTTTATCCTAATCAAGAAGTACTCGTCGCCTCAAATGCGACAAAGTATTCAACCGATCGCCCGCGAAGCAGAGGTTCTTGCTAAAGTAAGAAGATCTCATTTGATCAGTCCTTCCACTGACCCCATAGCTTGTGATTGCGATCTACCCTGGAAGCTTTGACCCGATTACCTTTGGGCACCTCGACATTATTAAACGAGGGGCACATATTTGCGATCGCGTCATCGTTGCCGTGCTTCGCAATCCCACCAAAACTCCGCTCTTCACCGTCGAAGAACGGCTCGACCAGATTCGGTTAGCCACCCAATCACTGCCCAATGTTGAGGTAGACAGTTTTGCAGGATTAACCGTTACCTACGCTCAGATGCGCGGCGCAACGGTTCTCCTGAGAGGTCTTCGAGCCGTCTCAGACTTCGAGATGGAGTTGCAAATGGCGCACACCAATAAAACCCTGTCTACTCAACTAGAGACTGTCTTTTTGGCCACCTCAAACGAGTATAGTTTTCTCAGTAGTAGTGTCGTCAAAGAGATCGCCCGCTTTGGAGGTCCCATCGACCACCTGGTTCCCAAACACGTTGCCGAAAGTATATACCGATGTTACGCCAAGACTCATCCAGTATCAGCCCTGACGGAATCCACACCCAAAGCGGCGGTCGAGCCGCCCATGCGGATGCTGCACGAGTAGGCAGCGTAGACATCCAACGGGAGCTTAATCGGATGGAGGAACTGATCCTCGACAGTCCGAGAATTCCGCTCTCGCGCCGCACCATGGTCGATGAAGAACAGCTTCTCGATCAGCTTGATCTCATTCGCCTCAGTCTGCCAGAGGCGTTTCATGAGGCAGAAGAGATTGTCCACCAAAAAGATGCCATTTTAGATCAAGCAGAGCAGTATGCCCAAGAAGTCGTGGAAGCGGCAGAACATCGAGCGGCTCAGATCATGAACGAGTCAGGCATTTTGCGCCAAGCAGAGATGGAAGCGCAGCAGATTCGCCAGCAGGTGCAACAAGAGTGCGAAGCCGTGCAGCAACAAACGATCGCAGAAATTGAGCGGACTCGGCGGCAAGCGCAACAAGATCTTGAAGAGATGCGGCGCATCTCGATCGAGGAGAGTGAAGAAATTCAGGCAGGAGCCGATCGCTACGCCGATCGCGTGTTGCGAGACATGGAAGCGCAGATGGGCGAGATGCTGAGAATCGTCCGCAATGGGCGGCAGCAGTTGCAAATTAATCAGCCCCAAGCTCAGGCTAAGCCCCAAGTTCAGGTTCAAGTACCGCGCTCAAAAGAAGGCAATCCGAGCGTCGGACGACCCGCGCCAAAATCAGGAGAACGCAAGAATTAAGTAATCTTTTTTTATAAAAAACTTCTCCCCCACGAGAGCGAAAGCATCTGTGATCTCTTCGCTTACCTCTCTCTTTGGAAACGAATAACTCGATGCATAAGTCTGTCTTTTTATCAATGGATTTTTAGAAAGAGTTACTTATTCTGAGCGTAATTCAGTTCTTCATGATGAAGAATGAAGCAACTCTCTTGACCTACTCTCTTAACCCACGCTTTTGACCCACAGGTAACTTGCTCATGAACAGCCTTCCCTCCTCAGCCGCTGCGTTTATAGCGTCGCTCAAGCTGGGCATCTGGATTCTTTGCATTCCAGCATGGCTTTTTGGCATCGTCGAACGAGGAGCAACCGCCATAGCAGATCACTTCCTCTCGATCGCGGATGTGATTCAAATTTTGATTGCTGCCTTCTTTCTCGTATGCTGGCTGCTTCTCAAACCCGATCTCAAACCCAAAAAGCATCGCAGTGTCACAGAGCAATAGCATTTTTTGTGGGTATGACTACGTTCTCTTAAGCTAGGAGGCACAAACAATGAAAGGACAAATGTGTTGGTTAGCAAGTTTTGGCGATGTCAATAAAATCCTTCATCTACGAGACGCTCCCCATCAGCCCTGGAAGCCTTATACCTCATCGGTACACCGCGTTCCTGACCTTCAGATTAAGGGAGCATCTAAGGGTTGGACAACCTATCAAAAGCTTTACAAAGCAGGCTGGACGCTGGTTCCTACTGCTCAAGCCTATTCCCTAAGCAGTGCCCAACCTGCTGCGGTTTCAGGCTAAGTCTTGCCCCGGAGAGGAGAGGGCAAACGCTAAACTATCGTTGTTACCCCATCAAAGACGATCGCTATTTGGCGCGATCGCGGCTGCCCCATTTTTTAGGATTTCATCTTAGATTTTAGTTGGAAGTAACAGCTTCGTTGCTTCGCATCAGAGCTAAAATGGATACCTATGGATAATAGCGAAGTCATCACTCTCCTCTCTCGCCGAGAGATTGAAAAAATGCGCCGAGCCGGACAGCTTGCCGCACAACTTTTACAGCATCTTGATCAATTTGTTGCCCCTGGTGTTAGCACGTTAGAACTCAACGACGAGGCAGAACGCTGGACACAAGCCCATGGCGCGAAAAGTGCGCCGTTGGGTTATAAGGGCTTTCCAAAATCGATCTGCACTAGCGTTAACGAAGTGGTGTGTCATGGCATTCCCAACGCGAAGCAAATTCTTAGAGATGGCGACATTATTAATATCGATGTCACCTTAATTGTGGATGGCTATCACGGCGATACCTCTAAAATGTATTTTGTTGGAGAACCTCTTGCGATCGCACGTCGGCTGGTTGAGGTTACGGATAAATGTCGCCAGCTTGGCATTGAGCAAGTGAAACCTGGGGCGCGACTGGGCGACATTGGCGCAGCGATTCAAGATTACGCAGAGTCGCAAGGGTTTTCTGTGGTTCGCGATTTTGTAGGGCACGGCATCAGCAATATTTTTCACACGGCTCCCCAGGTGGCTCACTATGGCACGTATGGGACGGGTAAGAAACTGCGTCCGGGCATGGTGTTTACGATCGAGCCAATGATTAACGAGGGCACTTATGAAGTAGAAGTCCTCAAAGATAAGTGGACGGCTGTCACAAAAGATCGGCAGCTTTCGGCTCAGTGCGAGCATACGATCGCTGTTACTGATTCCGGCTATGAAATTCTCACGCTGCCGTAAAAGTCCCCGTTCTGCGCCTTGTTCGTAGAATTCTCCACCCCGCAATTCGTCCCTACGCAAGAACACCAACTTGGGATCAAGGGTTCTTGGACGGGGTGCAAAGGAGTACCCGTAGCTTTGTCCGAACCTCAGCTTGCAGATATTGTTTTTGAAACGATCGCCACTGTTGCCACGCCTGATTTCTATCGTAGTCAAGCTGCGCCCAGAGGATAGGGCAGGCTGTCTGCGGATCGTCATCTAGCTGAGACTCAAGAAAATCATTCAAGATAACGCTGTCTTGAATTTCGCCCAACGCATCTTGAATTTCCTTAAATTCGTTAACCTGTGCCGCATAATCGTCGCCATACAACTCAACAAATAGATCCGTCTGGTAGCGAACTTGCTTCATCTTTTTTCGCAGATCATGGAGACTATGCCCCTGCTGCGTCAGTAGAGATCGAAGCTTGTCATCGCTGAGGAAATCGAACGAAACGTGCCCTGATTTAATGTGCGTTCCGAACAGCCATGCGGGATGGAGAAAGACACTGCTGATCAGAGGCAGCAGGAGATCAGCTAGGACATGCTGAATTGGCAGAGCAGCAATGTCGCTGTATTCAGGCGAATGTAACCAGTCTTCAAATCCTGCTTTAAACTTGTCATATTTGCTGGAATGTAGTGTTTTTTCGAGCGTCTCAAACTTTTGCGATCGCTCTTTTTTGGCGTGCTTGAGGATGCGATCGCGGGTTTTTCGCTCGGTTTTAGACAGGGCATCATTCCCATGCAATTTTGCTTCTAAGATATCTAGATCTCTGACATCGCCTAAAACGTGGGCAAATTTCTGAATCTGCTTAACATCAGTTGATTTGGGCAAACAGAGGGCAAAATCGAAAACGTGTAGGGCAGTTCGCAGACGTCGCAACCCAACCCGCATTTGGTGCAACGGTTCTGGATCGCGATCGGTTAAAACATCCGCTTCGTGTTTAATTGATTTCTGATAGTGTTTTTGAACTGCTGCATAAGCAAAGTCACCTAGCGTTGTTTCTTTTACTCGCGGCTGTGTAGAAATTGCCATGACAAATCGCTGTTGTGTTGTTTGAGAAACCATGAGATTTCTCCTATTTCTTGCATCATAACTGAATCTAGTCACGAACTTATCTAACGCTTGACATACTCACGACAGCGAATCGTACCTTCGTATGCTGAAATAAATTTAGCGCTCCTTGCCTACTGCGATCGCTAGATCGAAAACCTGAGTCAAACAACTAAAGCCGAAACAAACAGTCAGAACAACAGAGCCGATCATCTAATCGGCGGGTTGAGGGAGCTATATGCAACGAGTAGTATTCTGCGATTTTGATGGCACGATTACCATTGAAGAAACCTTCGTCGCTACGTTAAAGCGATTTACACCCGATCTGGCAACTCAGCTACTGCCCGAAATCTCCGCCAAGCGGGTAACGCTGCGCGAAGGGGTTCGACGCTTGTTAGAATCCATTCCGTCGGAACGATATCCTGACATGATCGAATCTATTCAACAACAACCGATTCACTCAGGGTTGCCAGAATTTCTCGATTTCTTAGAAGATCAGAAGATTCCGTTTGTGATTATTTCCGGCGGACTGCGGGACATGGTGGAATCGGTCGTGCAGCCCTTTTTGCCGCAAATCGCAGCAATTCATGCTGTCGAGGTAGAGACCCGAGACGAATATTTACAGCCCCATTCAGCGTGGGAAAGCGATACCGAACTGGTGGCAAAAGCAAGAATTATGACAAAGTATCAAGCTGACGAAGCGATCGCCATTGGCGACTCAATCACCGATCTCAATTTGGCCTTAGCTGCGCCGATTGTTTTTGCTCGTCCCCCATTAAGCCGCTATTTAGATGAACACCATAAGCCCTACCATCTTTGGAACGATTTTACCGACGTGCAGAGGCAGTTGGCAGCGCGGCTTCAAGCCTCAGATCGTTCCTTTAAACAATCCCTGCGGTCGCACCAATAGCACCAAGACCATGATCAAAAGCGCAACGCCTTGTTTATATTCTGGACGCAGCACATAAGTGCTCAATTCTTGGGCAATGCCGATTGTCAGTGCCCCTGCGATCGCGCCGTAAGGATTACCAATACCGCCTAAAATCACCGCCGCAAATAATGGCAAAATTAAGAACCACCCCATGTTGGGGCGTACTACCTCGATCAAGCCCAACATGCTGCCGCTCAATGCCGTAAAGACTCCTGTGATTACCCACGTCCAGAGCACGACGCGCTCCACATTAATGCCCGTCACTCGTGCCAGATCAATATCATCTGCAACGGCTCGCATCGCTTTGCCAATTTTTGTATTTTGCAATAGATAGTGCAACGCCGCGATCGCCGCGATCGCCATGCCAATCACCAACAGTTTGTAGAACGGAATCAACAATCCTGCCATCGGGATGGCGCGAGTAACCGGGAGATCATACCGTTGATTACCGCCGCCCCAAATCAAGATAATGCCGTTGCGAAGAAACAGTGCCAACCCAATCGAGATGATAATTAGGGTGGTAGAGTTAGCGCGTTTTGCCCGCATAGGCGACCACAACAGTTTTTCACTCACAAATACAGCGCCCACCGTTGCGATCGCTGAGCCTGCCATTGCCAGCCAAATGTTTAGCCCTGCCGCATTCAACAGGAGGGTAAAATAGGCTCCCAGAGTCATAAAGTCCCCGTGGGCAAAGTTTGATAAGCGCAAAATTCCGTAGGTGAGCGTCAGCCCCACAGAAGACAATGCAATGATGCTACCGACTGAAAGTCCGTTAACGATAAGCTGAGCGATTTGAGTGAAATCCATTCAGGCGTCCATAGATCTATCGCTCTGATTGTGCATGAATTGAGAAAATTTGAAAAGAGATGCGGCGCAAAGCTTTAAAATAAAAAAGCAGTCCCTACCCGGTTTGGACTGCCCTTGTGTTAGACGATGAGCTTCTCAATCTGCTTGTATGATGCCTTAACGTTGCAAGAAGGCACATCATCCCAGAGAAAGATGCCGCTGGTAATTCTTAAGTTGTGGTACACCAGTTAAGGGTGACTACTAGTGTCATATTAGACCAATTTGTTGAGATCGGTTGGATGATTGCATCTATAGTTTCGATCGCTCTTTCCAAGAGTGGGCGGCAAGTGCGATCGCACTGGGGTAAATCCGGTGCTCCTGTACGTGAATGCGGCTTTGTAGCGTTTCTGCTGTATCGGTAGGTAGAACCGGAACCGCCGCCTGCATAATAATTTCTCCGCTATCAACGTCTGAAACCACCCCATGAACCGTGCATCCTGTAATCTTGACGCCTGCGGCTAAGGCTTGTTCCACCGCGCGATGTCCTTTAAAACTGGGTAATAAGCTGGGATGGATATTGAGAATGCGATTTGGAAAGGCATTAATGAGCACGGGGGTGACAATCCGCATCCATCCCGCCATTACCAACCACTCAATCTCATGCTGCCGCAGCGTTTGTACGATCGCATGATCCAACTGTTCGCGGCTGTCAAACACTCGGTGGTTGAGCAACACGCTCGGCACATCAAACCGTTTGGCGCGCTCCACCACGGTTGCCCCCGGATTGTTGTAAATCAGAACCTGAAGTTGGGCATTGAGGCATCGATCGGCGATCGCTTGGGCAATGGCTTCAAAGTTGCTCCCACTGCCCGACGCCATGATGCCCAACTTTAAGGGGGCACCCGGTTGAGGAATAGACGACCCAGGAGGCGACACCAATGAATCTGATAACAGAGAGGTATTCATCTAAGAGCGAGGCCCAATTCGAGAAATAAACTGCACTAGAATAACGCTAATTCAACTCAATCTTTTACGCTTCATGCCTTCCGATTCTTTTAAGAACACTCCGTCAGATGGTCGGCTCTCGCGGCTGTTGGATCGTGATGCGATCTCGGCTTGGCTATTTTTGTTACCTGCCTTAAGTCTGCTGAGTCTATTTGTGCTCTATCCCATCGGCTATCTCTGCTATCTCAGCTTTACGAGTGGCAGCTTTACCCGCGAAGGGGTGCATTGGGTCGGGTTGCGAAATTATTGGCGGTTGTTCCTCAGCCCTGATTTTTGGCAAGTGTTGGGCAACACCGGTTATTTCACCGTTGCAACACTGATTCCCAGCGTGCTCATTCCGCTTGCCCTTGCCGTACTGCTCGATCGAGCCATAGCCCTGAGAGGATGGCTCCGCGCCGCTTACTTTATTCCGTCGATCACCTCGTTGGTGGCGGCAGGGCTAGGGTTTCGGTGGCTGTTTCAAACGGATGGAGCAATCAACGCAGGGCTAACCCTCTTCGGCATCGCGCCGATTCCGTGGTTGCAAGATACCACTTGGGCAATGCCTGTTCTGATTTTGCTGAGCATTTGGAAGCAGCTTGGCTTTAACATGGTGGTCTTTCTAGCAGGGCTGCAAACGATCCCAACCAGTCGTTACGAAGCTGCCGAACTTGATGGAGCCGGGGCTTGGCAAAAATTTTGGCATATCACCCTACCCGGATTGCGCCCAACTTTAATTTTTGCAGCAGTCACAACGGCGATCTTTACCCTCCGTAGCTTTGAGCAGGTCTACGTGATCACCGGCGGAGGACCGCTCAACTCAACAAATTTGATGGTGTATTACATTTATGAGCAGGCTTTTGCCCAGTTCGATTTTGGCTACGCTGCCGCCGCTGCGACCCTATTGCTGATAGCTGCGATCGCGCTCGTCTATTGGCAACTCAAAGCCACCGAAGAAACCGAGTAGTTTTCCTGATCTCCGTCGAAAACGCGATGAACGTTTCCCAAGAACTCCCGGTTTCCAGGTCAGCCTCCCCTAATCGACTTGAGGAAACGTCCGTCTAAATTCGTCGATCAAATCATCCATCTCTTCTAGCGCTTGATTGACATCAATTCGCAGCGTCCCCAAGTCGGGTTGCTCTAGCAGGCGCAGCAGCGAGTCTCGCTTGCTCTCAATCAACCGAATCCGTTCTTTGATCATTTCTGTGTCCATAGTCTCTGCCTCAACACTAGTTAGAACTAGAATATTTCCAATTATTAAGCGCTATTTCATTCTAATCAGATGTGGAGAGCATGGGCGTCTGACAAACCACTTGTTTTTAGCCCCAAAACGGCTCTAATACCCAATTGATTTTTCACTGCGACAAGATCCCCCCTGCCTACGGCATCCCCCCTTGGTCAGGAGGGACTTTCCGGCTCCCCTCTTGACTAAGGAGGGGTTGGGGGAGGTCGCAGGTCTGTAGCATTTACAGATTAATTTGGTATAAGTATATTCGCTTCAAAAAATAGCAAGATTCACACAAAAGCTTTACGGAGATCGTGAATCGAAGTCCGGGATGGGGATAGATTAGGTTGTACACAATCAATGGCGTCTTCAATCTGCTATTGCGTTATGGGAAAAAAAACGAGTCGTCCATTTTTATTAATGGCTGTGATGTGCAGTGCGGTGGGTGTTGTGTTAGGCGGAACATCAAGCTGGGCAGAGAGCAATCAGTGTTTGCAGCAAGAAGTCGTCACCAATCAATGCCTGGTTCAAGATCCAGCGACCAAGACTGTTGAAGGGATGGGAACGGGCTTGTTAGCGGGTATGGGGGCAGCGATCGGGGCTATGTGGTCTTACAAAAGCAAGAAATAGACCCACACTCTTTATGGGATCTACTCTTTATGGGATCTACGTCTCTATGTGGTCTTACAAAAGCAAGAAATAGACCCACAATTTGGAGGGCGAGGAGGAGGTGATCATCTCTCCTTCTTGGGTTGGGGTCTATGCCAGATCTTAAGAGTTACCTAGAGTTGAATTTTGCCTAAAATTCGTAAGCGCGATCGCTGACCCAAAGCCGAAGCGGAACCGCATTACCCTGGGCATCTACCTTAATTTCAACCACCGACGATTGCTTTCGCTGACTCTCTACGATCGCGGTGTTTACTTCATCGCGCCGCGTTTCGGGTAAGTAGTAGGTGCTGAGTCCATAATCAACCTGTCCATATTGCACTTTGCCTTTGAGCGCAACTTGGTTATCGGGTAGAGCGTCTGGGCGATCGCGGCTCACCCGTATCGGTTTCCAAGCTGCCGGACGCCCTGATGTTTGAGCAGCAGGTCTTTGCAAAATTACGTAGAGTATTGGAGTTTCCTGCGCGATCGCACCTCCTGGCAGTTTTTTCAGGGTATTTACAGTAGAAATATCGTAGCCCAAGGTTTGCGAATAACCCCGCAGCAAGTCGTAGGGGTCAATGGGTGCAGTTTGCAAGACAACCGTTCGTCCGGTCAGGTGGGTATAAACGGCTTGGGCAGGTACGGCGGCAATGAGTGCCAGTTGCACGAGGAGAGGAATCCAAAATCGTCGAGATCGCAACGGTTGGAGAGTCATAGGAAGTACAGGAAGTTAAAGACAAGAGTGAGGTCTGAGAGAGCAAAAATCGTCGGAGGTCATGAGGCAGAAGACCATCGAGTCGATCGCAGCTTATTCTTCACCGTTGGCAGATACGGGATTCAACGTCCGGACATATCGCTCGAACCAGAGACCTGCCCCAATCACACCCACACCACAGAGAACGAACGCCAACGCTTTAAGCAGCAAGCCCGTGTCATATTCCAGCATGCGGCTAAAGATTTGCAAAATGAGCAACACAATCCCAAACCAAAAGGCAGATCGATCAGCGATCGCCACGCTTTCCCGCACCACCCCAATTGCCAGAACCGCCATCAGCACATTGAAGACAAACGGCGCAACAACGGGCAATGACTGCACCTGAATGTCCCAAAAAATGACCAAGGCAGTGATGCCAATAAATAGAAGAACGGCGCTGGTATTGACATTGAGATAAAATCGACCGGAACGAGTCCGGGCAAACCTCAGCAGGTAAAGCCACTGCGCGATCGCCACACTTCCCAAAATGGCAACATTTAACTGCGATCGCCACTCTAAAGGGGTTCTCAGGATATACAGCCAACTATTGTCATTCCAGATCCATCCAAACGATAGCCAGAAAAACGCTCCACCCAGGTATGCGATCGCCAACCGCCGAGCAATCGGTTGAAAGGGTCGCACCAAAGACGCTGAACGCTCTCCAGTTGGCTCTGCTGCCGTCCTCCGAAAGATCCGACTCCACAGCGTATCGTCGTAGCTCCACAGCAACGCTGCCGGAAGCACCGCTACCACCGCAGAAAACAACCCCGATTGGCTGCTAGAAAGGTTAAACGGATTGCTGATCAGCGAGACAGCCACTGCGATCGCGAGCACCGTAAACAGAGCCTTTGAGCGGCACCAATAGGCCAAAGGCAGAAACAGCACGCTGATCAGAATCGGCATCTGCTGCACCAGAAAACTCAACAGCGACCCATCCTCGCGTTGCCCTATTTGCATATAGTCCATCCAGCCATGCCAGTAGCCAATGACAATCAACACAATTGCCAACGTTCCCAACGAGGTCAACCGTAGACTGTATGCCATGACCAAGACGCCCAACCCCCAAAGCAGGAACAACCCATAGGAAGAGCCGCCAATGTGAAACATCTGCGCCATAAGCGCCATGTTTGCTCCTAAAATTAACCCTCCGAGCAGTAAAAGCATCTGACCCAAGCGAGACTGCCAGCGCTCTTGCGGAGCTTGGCTTTGCCAGTTTTGTGGAGACGTTTGGCTTGGCTCGCTGGTCGGTTGCCTCCAGAGGAAAAAGCCTGCCCCACTGACGCCGATAAACGTGCCCAGCAACAGCGCCACTCTGACTAGACGAGGAATATCTTGCCAATTTGCTGCCACAAATGTAATTACACCCAAGCCAATCAAGACGCTACCCAGCCCCAGCAGAACCAGGGTGAACCGATTTTTGGCTTGTGTATCTAGATGGTCAAAGCGATAGCGATCGCTCAATTGCTGAAATTGTGTCCCGTTGATCAATCCCTCCGATCGCCAACGTTGTGCTTCCTGACGAAGCTGATATCGAAACTTTTCAGAAGACATAAAACAGGACTCCCTAACTCAATAGGAGTTGGATGAAGCGAAACCGCAAGACTACGGAAGTTACCTTTAACTTCGCATAAACCGTTTGGAGCAAGTATCAAATTATGCCACCTGCTTAACTGGTAGCCGATCGACTTTCAGCTTCTACGTGCCCTTTTTTCAAAAATATGTAGAATTGGATACCAAGCGTCACCGAAAGACATAAATTATCAGCGTAGAAATATCTGATGTTCTCGTTATCTGTAGACTCCCGTAAAAATCCTAGTGTCAAATTGTTAAAAACTTGGTAATTTCCTTACAACCCATCCGCCTTTTATCCCTTATCCTTTTATCCCTTATAAAGACACGCCTCATTAAAAAAATGGCTATTTTTTAGCACAAGTTTCTCAATCCCTTTACCTGTGAACCCTTGATATGACGTCCCTGATCGCTTCTGCCCCTTCTCTCTATAGCCTCGTAGCTGACTCAGCCGCGTCACCTTCGGCTCTGCAAATCAGCCCGGTGACGTTTAAATCGTTGATGAACAGCTTATTAGATGTGCTGGTTGAAGAACAAATCCCTGCCCAAATTTGGGCAAAGCTGCCTCGCGGGGACGCCTGGCAAATCGAACTCGATCGCTATATCAAACTCGCTGATGTCGCGCAAGGCGTCTACTTGTTTAAGAACCAACGAGATGAAGCCTTGGAAGATTCTCTCAGTGCCAATCACAAATCGCTATCGGGCAGCGTAGATGGTGGGACTCAAACGATCTCAAACCAGCCATTGCTTCATCCATCGTCTCCTATATCAATTCAACTTGCCGCAGATAGCCCCCTGCGACGGGAGTATTTTCTGCTCATCTGGTCGGCGCAGTTTTGCGGAGTATTGGTTGCTCACCGCTCAAAAATCGTTGTCCCGTCTAAGGCAGATGATCTGCAAACAACCTTCGTGCCAGAAGAGGATGCAACCGAAAAGCGACCGTCGCTCATGACCTTTTTAGCCCTAGAGCAAGCAACCACACGACGGGCAATTAGTGCGTTGCCGATCTCTATCGACCCTGCTCTAGAATCGTTCTCTAGCCGATGGGAGGCTGCCCTCGCTAAGGTTCAGCCTGTTCAAGCGAGTTCGCCCTTTCTTGAGCAACTTCTGATCCGCCAAGTTCAGCGCCAAGAAGACCTGTGGCAACGCGGCAGTCATTATCGCCGCCAAGCCGAACTGGCAAATCTTCTACAGCTTCAAAATGAAGAGTTAGTGAGTGCGATTCGGCTAAAAGATGAGTTTGTGCATACGGTGGGGCAGGAACTCCGGACGCCGCTGACGACGATGAAAACAGCGATCACGCTACTCAATTCTCCTAGCTTAAAACTGCCTCAACGCCAACGCTACATGGATTTGCTTGTGAAAGAGTGCGATCGCCAGACTGCCCTGATCAGCAGCTTACTGGATCTCGTCAGTCTTGATCAGATGGCAGATCAAGCAAGTATTCAAGCCTTGAAACTGATGGATATTGTGCCTGGCGTGGTCAGCACCTACCAACCTTTAGCAGAAGAGAAAGGCGTGCGGTTGGCGTATACCGTGCCCGAACATTTACCCGCGATCGCATGTCTCAACACCTGGCTCAAACAAATCGTAATTCACCTGCTGCACAATGGCATCAAGTTTACGCCCAGAGGTGGGCAGGTCTGGGTGAGAGCCAAACAGCAAGATGACTTTGTTCATCTCGAATTTAAAGACACGGGCATTGGAATTCCGACCAATGAGATCCCCAGAATCTTTGATCGGTTTTACCGGGTGCGGCAAGTCGTAGAAGATGAAATCGATGGGGCAGGGTTGGGGCTAACGGTTGTACAGCAACTCCTGATCCACTGCGGCGGATCAATTTCGGTAAAAAGCCGAATGGGGGAAGGGTCTGTTTTTACAGTTTTGTTACCCATCTACAAAGTCACGGTAGAGCGCGATTAGAAAAATGAGCTATTGCCCCCAATGACTAGAGAGATTGAAATAGAGGGGTGTAGGGCTTTACCCTCAGCCAAGGGTTTACCCCTGCACCCCATCCTCACCTAGATAGCGGTTGCTATAAGATTAAAGGGAATCTGCTCTTCCTCAGACGAGAACCGAAACCGTTTCGTTCGCGTTTTCTAAACGCTCATTCCCAATCTATGTCTTCGATTATTTCAGTTAATGTTGACCAAATTAACGCTTTGGATTTATCGCCTGCCATTCGCGCGATCGCACCGTTGCTCCCTCAGATCAAAGACTACGAGCAGCAAATCGAGTTTGCGATCACCTATCCCCTAGAACCTGACGATCCACGAGAGTTGCCGGAGGTTCCAGAGGTGAGGCTTTGGTTTATTCGCCTAGACGCGCTCTATCCATGGCTACCTTTTGTGCTGAACTGGAAATCTGGAGAATTTGCCCGGTACACAGCTATGCTGGTGCCCCATCAGTTTTCAAAAGAGGGCATCCAATTTAACCCAGAAGCCCTGGAAATTTATGTGATGCATAAAACGTTTGTCTTGCTCAATTGGTTCAAGGATTTGGGCATCGAAAGCCCGTCTCGCCTCAAAGCCATGACGCAACTGTTGGGCTACGAGCTAGACGATGGGTTTTTCGAGATGTTAAGTCATCCGTGAAGTCGGCAGAGAGAGTTGGCAAGAGAGGGTACAATGCTCCCCTAGCGAGAGTACGTTTGCATTAGGGTCTGCGATCGCAGCAATTCTAAACTTGCTCTTTTTTGTCGTCTGATTTAACGGCTGACTCTACGATGCTTGAGCTTCCTACTCCCCCATCCCCGCCACCCAAACGCGCTGGCATTCCCGACCAACGCTGGAATCTGCTACCCGTTCAAACAAAACAAGCCTTAGCCTTAGCTCAAGCGACCCAGGTGTCGCCGCTGCTTGCCCAAGTGCTGCTCAACCGAGGACTTGATAGGCCAGAGGCAGCGCAGGCTTTTCTCGATCCCGACTCTCAAACGTTGCCGTCTCCCCTAGAAGACTTTCCCGATCTGCCCCTCAGCTTGGAGTTGCTGATCAATGCGATTCATGACCGTCAAGCGATCGCGATTTGTGGCGATTATGATGCAGACGGCATGACCAGCACAGCCCTTCTCCTCCGGGCATTACGCTCTCTCGGCGCACGGGTAGACTACGCCATTCCGAGCCGCATGAACGAAGGCTACGGCATTAACGAGCGGATCATCGAAGAATTTCACAGCGAAGGCGTTGGTCTGATTCTCACCGTCGATAATGGCATCGCCGCGCATCGACCGATTGAGCGTGCTCGCGAATTAGGATTGACCGTGATCATTACAGATCATCACGATTTACCGCCCATCTTGCCCAACGCCAACGCCATCCTCAATCCCAAGCTGATTGCTGAAACGTCGCCTTATCGCACCATGGCAGGCGTTGGCGTTGCCTATGTTTTGGCAATGAGCTTAGCTCAAAGTTTTGGGAGCTTAGCTCAGGGTTTTGGGCAGACGCAAGACCTACAAAATACGCTGCTAGAGCTATTTACGCTAGGTACGATCGCTGATCTCGCGCCGCTTACAGGGGTGAATCGCCGATGGGTGCGTCGAGGCTTACAGCGCCTACCAAAATCCGAGATAGAGGGAATTCAGGCGTTAATTCAAGTGGCAGGTTTAAGCGGCGAGAAAAACCTGAAACCAGAAGCGATCGGGTTTCGCTTGGGGCCTCGAATTAATGCGGTTGGTCGCTTGGCTGATCCACAAATTGTAATTGAGTTATTAATTACTGATGATCATGGCGTTGCTTTGGAACGGGCAATGCAATGTGAACAGATTAATAAACATCGCCAACAGCTATGTGAAAGTATTGAGAAAGAAGCTATTAACGCTTACGAAAATAGTTCTATTAATGCAAAAGAAGATCATGTGTTGCTTTTAGTGCAACCGGAGTGGCATCACGGCGTGATTGGCATTGTTGCATCCCGGTTAGTCGAACGATATGGAGTTCCGGTGTTTATTGGAACTTATGAAGATGAACAGCAAGAACATATTCGTGGATCGGCTCGAAGTATTCCGGAATTCAATGTGTTTGAAGCGTTAGAATTCACTAAAGATTTGCTCCTTCGACATGGTGGGCATAGAGCAGCAGGCGGATTTTCGTTTGAGGGCGCGCAGCTTGACGACGTGCGATCGCGCCTCCGACAATTTGCCCATCAATGCCTGAAACCCGAACACCTGAGACCGTTGGTAACTATCGATGCTCAGGCTAATCTGGCTCAGCTTGACTTTGATCTGCACGCTCAGCTTGACGCGCTCCACCCTTGCGGGATGGAAAATCCTAACCCAGTATTCTGGACGCCCAATGTTCGGATCAGCGATCAAAAACTGATGGGCAAAGGGCATCTCAAGTTTATGGTCAGTCAGGAGGATGCCAGCACCCCATCTCCTCGAAAGATTCAAGCGATCGCATGGCGTTGGGGAGAATATTATCCGTTACCCAAGAGTTTAGATATTGCCTATCGGCTACAAACCAATGAATGGAACGGCGACATCTCGATCCAGTTAGAAGTTGTCGGCGTCAGATTACCCCAGCAGTTTAATGCTGAGACCGAATTTCTGTTTGAGCAGCGTCCCTATACCTGCATCATGCAAGAGCGGGGCAACTTGAAAGAATTAAGAATCCGCAATGCTAGAGGTGAAATTTTAGCAATTCAAAAGGGGCAAAAGATCGGGACGCTGAGCAAGAACAATCATCCACCTCAAGAGACCGATGTTTCTCAGCAGCCCTACTACGATCTGATCAGAACTGCCCTCGACGCCTTAGATCGCGTACCATCTCAGACATCATAAATAATTAGCAGGTTCAACAGGAACGTTTTACGGGCGCTCACAGGGTATCGCAGATGCCGCTCGCTTGGTAGCGTTTCTGTCTGTGATTCAGGCTAGCCTTTCCAATGTATGACAGTATAATGGCGCTCAACTACGACGATGATGAGGAGCTCATGAGGAGGTAGCCAAGCAGACCTTAGATCTGACCAGGATCTGACTGGTTCTAAGCAAGCTGGCTCCCCTTTGCCCCTGCACCTTTGGTTCTGGTAAGTAAATGATGATGAGAACTCTGCTGCATCGCTTAACCTGGATAGCTACGATCGTGGCAGTATTTCTATGGATGCCAGCCGCAGATGCTCACCCTTTGGGCAATTTCACCATCAATCACTACGCAGGCGTGCACGTTGCACACGATGGGGCAGTGGAGATGGAATATATTCTGGATATGGCTGAGATTCCAGCGTTTCAGGAAATTAACCAGATGGATGGCAACCACAACCGCAACGCTGAACCTGCGGAAACGGTTAACTACCCCGATCGCAAATGTCGCGAGGTTAATTCTCAGTTGCGGATGCAGGTTAACCACCAGCCGTTGGCACTGTCACTCAACACGGCGAGCGTTGAATTTCCTCCAGGTATGGGCGGCTTAGCGACCCTGCGTTTAACCTGCGGCTTTCGGAGCGAGAGTAGTCGCGCGATCGCAAACGGCAGCCCATCAGTCGAGGCAAATCAATTGATTGAATTTGAAGATAATGTCTACCCTCAGCGTTTGGGCTGGCGCGAGGTTGTGGTCACAGCCGCAGATCATGGTTCCCTCAAAAGCAATGCCTCTGCTTCTAGCATCACAAAACGCTTGACTGAGTATCCCAACGAGTTTCCCAGTCATCTCCTAGATCAACGACGCGCCTCTTTTGAGATCAATCCGTCTCTGCCGTCTCAATCGACCGTGCAAGCAGCTACACCATCGGAGCGCTTAAGGCAGGTGTGGATAGGCAGAAACAACGATGCTTTCACGCGCTTGGTTACGTCAGAAGAATACGATTTTTCTGCACTCTTGTTGGCGCTAGCGATCGCGTTTGTGTGGGGTGGCTTGCACGCGTTGTCCCCAGGGCATGGCAAAACCGTAGTGGGTGCTTATCTGGTGGGATCGCGTAGCAAAGCGCATCATGCTCTGTTTCTGGGGCTAACCATAACGCTGACTCATACCGCAGGGATCTTTGCCCTAGGGCTGGTGATGCTTGGCACGTCTCAGTTTATGCTGACCGAGCAACTGTACCCCTGGCTAAGTGGACTGTCTGGAATGCTGATGACCGGAATCGGAGTGAATCTGGGCATCAATCAATTGCGTCGTTCTCAAGTCTTGCCGTGGATACGCAGACAGGGCGAGGCTAACCATGCCCGTGGTGGTAGTCGGGATCAAGCTGCTCATGACCACAGCCATGAGCAACTCACTCTTCACCATCCCCAGCACGCCCATATCCCCGATCGCGACACCCCGATCCATCCCTGTGATCTCGATCATCCCGATGACCTCATTCATGGGCACAAGACTCATTCTCATTTGCCACTGGGGGCTGATGCTGGCATCACCTGGTCTAGCATTCTAGCGCTGGGAATTTCAGGCGGGCTATTGCCCTGTCCCTCAGCCTTAGTGGTATTGCTGAGTGCGATCGCGCTAGGTCGGGTAGGTTTTGGGCTTGTTTTAGTGTCCGCGTTCAGTTTGGGCTTAGCCGCCGTACTGACTGGAGTCGGACTGCTGCTGGTTTACGCTAAGGATTTATTTGAACGGCTGCCTCTTCAAACACCCCAAAGCAACTTGGTTCCAGCCGCGAGTGCCTTGTTGATCACTCTGGTTGGTTTAGGCATCACAACGAAGGCTTTGTTGGGTCATACGCTATAACCATTCATTTCAAAGCTTTTGCCATTGGCTCATATGTGTGACTAAAAGCTTTAGTTGTTAAGGGTCTTAGCTTGTCAAGCAATAATCTGTTGCGTATATTCCGAAGTCAGCTTTCTGGGTTTGCCGAAACTTTACCTCTGTACAGGCTTCTGTAAAGCTTATGTATGAGCAACAGTTGTACTTGAATATACCTATATACTAGCCACAACATAGCGATTGCACTGTGCGGTACTTAAAGACTTATTTGGGTTCATTCAAAGGGTAAAGAGCGGCTCTGGATATTCGCCTTTAGGTGAAATAGCCTCCTTAGAATAAAAATCCTGCGAACTATTAACCTCAATTGTTACTTGGGAGGAGAAACTGGTGCGGTATCATATCGTTTTAAATCACCCATTTGAACTCGACAAAATTGCCCAAGATGCGGATAATGATCGGCGTCCGAGGCACTGTATGTCGGATTCAGCCCTACTTCTGGATGCAACCATTCATCTACCAGGACATGATCCTGTTTCCATTGCTGATAAAGTGTGCTCAAAATTGGTGGGGCGTCCTCAAGATTGGGCCCTAGCGCGACGCCTTGCACCTCAGTTGACTCGCGACGACGTTGTGTTTTGCATTGGGGAGACGGTTGGCTATGCGATCGCATTTCTGCGCGACCCCAAGAATGCACCAAAGCTTGTCGTCTTCATGCACAACCCCGACCGACCGAGAGCAAGATTGGCGCTAAAAACGTTTGGTCTCAAGCATCGGATTGATGTGTTTATGACTAATACAGCCTGCAAAGCTGAGTTTCTAAAAGATTATTTGCAGTTGCCCCCTGAGCGAGTCTCTTTGTTTTTAGAGCAGCACACAGATATTCGGTTCTTTACGCCAAGTCAGTCCTTATCAACCGAAAAGAAACGTCCTTTAATTGGAAGCGGTGGTCTAGAAAGCCGAGACTATCACACCCTAGCGGCGGCAGTTCAAGATTTGGATGTAGATGTCCGCGTGTCAGCCGTGTCTCCCGATGCCAAAGCGTCTTCGCGCGTTATGCCTAGTGTGTTGCCAAGCAATATGGTGTGTCGCTACCACGATTTTCGGGAATTGCGTCAGCTTTACCGAGATTCTGATGTTGTGGTCATCAGCTTACAAGATCACAACTATCAGGCAGGCTTGACAACCTTGTTTGAAGCCTTCGCGTGTCGGCGACCTGTCATTATGACCCGGACTCCCGGATTGGTTGAAGATCTGATTGATCAAGGGTATATGATCGGCGTAAAGCCCAATGACCCGACCGGAATGAAAGCCGCGATCGCAGACCTGCTCGATCACCCTGAGAAGGCTGAAGCTCTTGCCCAAAAAGGCTACGACTTTGTGATGAATCAACACAACCACAATGTCTTTATTCATGCATTTGCTAATGCGCTAACGTCTCGTTTTGGGGTTCCTTCCCGCTCCTCAGTAGCTCCTGTAGAGATTCCTGCCTTAGGTAAGATTGCTACTGCTGTTGAGTCTTAGCTTCTAGAAAGAGTCCCACAGCACGGTAGGTAATGTGGATCGTTATACTCCACTCCTACTCCCCTGAGTTTAACTTGGGGGAGTATTTGGTTTATCTGCTGCGATCGAGGTGCTTGCCTAATTTTCTGGTATCTCGATAACTTCGCCGACCAAAATAGCGAGCCACTAATTACAGATTACGAATTACACTTTGGGTACTCTGCCTATGAGACTCCCCTTCATCGCTCCTTCATGACTGTCCCTTTTGTTTCTAAGCCTAAACCTACTACGACAACGGCTCCTAACTGGGTGCAGCCTGTGTTGCTGCTCGCTCCAGCAGGACTGTGGCTACTCTTGCTGCTGGTCGTTCCGACGCTGCTAATTTTTGAGCTAAGCCTAGTTCCCAATATCAATCCTGGAGGCATTGTCAATCCATCAGGGCTAGACAACTACCTCCGCATTTTTCAACCGATCGCGCTTCAAGTTATTGCGCGATCGCTGTTTCTTGCCATCGGAACCACGGTGTTAACCTTGGCGCTGGGGTTTCCGGTGGCATATTGGCTCGCGCTGATCGCGCCCAAACGATGGCAAAACTTACTGCTGCTTGGGTTCGTACTGCCGTTGTGGACATCTTCGCTGCTGCGATCGTACGCCTGGATTACGATTCTTCGACCCACGGGCGTTCTAAACACTGTTCTATCGAGCATTGGGCTGCCAACGCTCGATCTGCTCAATCGTCCCGCGGCGGTTGTGATCGGCATGACGTATAGCCTGCTGCCTTACATGGTGCTGATTCTCTACGCCTCGCTCGAAAAGCTTGATCGACGGCTGCTCGAAGCATCGGCAGATTTGGGCGCAACGCCTCAACAAACCTTTTGGCGCGTCACGGTGCCGCAGACCTTGCCCGGAATTGCAGCGGGAATGTTGCTTGTGTTTATCAATGGGTTAGGGGATTTTATCAATCCAGAACTGTTAGGCGGAACGTCTAGCATGACAGCGGCGCGATTGATTTATAACCAGTTTCTCGGTGCGACGCAGAACTGGGGCTTTGGGTCAGCGCTGAGTATGGTGCTAATTATGCTGGTGAGTCTTGCGATCGCGCTTCTAATCAAATATGGCGACAACCATGCAAAGTCAATCTAAGCCAAGTCAATCTAAGCCAAGTCAAGCCAAATTTTCCTGGCAAGCCGGATTTACGGCAGGCATGTTCGGCTTTATGTATCTGCCCATTTTAGTTTTAGGCTTTTACAGCTTCAACGAAGCACCCAATAGTGCCGCATGGACAGGATTCACCTTTTCGTGGTATGTCAAATTCTTCCAAGACGGGCGAATTCTTTCTGCCCTGACCGATAGCCTCACCGTGTCGCTGAGCGCCGTTGCGATCGCGGCAGTGATGGGAACCTTGATGGCGATTGGCTTAGCGCGATATCAGTTCTTAGGAAAAGGGCTGTATCAGGGAGTCGCGTATTTGCCGTTGATTATTCCAGACATTGCGATCGCGGTGGCAACCCTGGTATTTCTCGCCGCGATCGCACTTCCGCTGAGCTTGTGGACTGTGATTGCGGCTCATGTGGTGTTTTGCCTGTCTTACATTGCGCTGTCTGTGTCTACTCGGTTAGTCGATATCAATCCTCACCTAGAAGAAGCCGCCCTAGACTTGGGTGCAACACCGCTTCAGGCGCTTGTTACTGTTCTTTTGCCCCAACTGATGCCCGCGATCGTGTCAGGCTGCCTGCTTGCCTTTGTGCTGAGCATGGATGATTTTTTGATCTCGAAGTTTACAGCCGGAGGTGGGGTTGCAACCTTGCCAATGGAGATTTTCAGCCGCATTCGAGTTAGCGTGAAACCAGACATTAACGCGCTGAGCGTCTTTTTGATGGTGACATCGGGCTTGATCGCCATCGTTGCCGAACTGATGCGGCATCGCAGTGAGAAAAAACGATTTCAATAAGATGCACAATAGAGGATGAGTTCTTTGCGGTGACATCTCATGGTTTCAACCTCGCTTACACCGGCTCAGTCGCTCTCAACTCATCCAGGGGATCACCTTGCAATTACCTTTGCGCCCTTGGCATTTGACGAAGCCCATCGCTTAGCAGACGCTGCCGCCAATGGTGCGATCGTAACGATGAGCGGCATGGTTCGCAACAACACAAATGGTAACGCTGTGATTGCTCTGGAATATCAAGCGTATGAACCGATGGCACTCCAGGTATTTCGACAGATTGCCGCGCAGATTCGCGCCACTTGGGGCAGCGTTACCCATGTTGTGATTCACCATCGGACGGGGCGACTAGAAATTGGTGAACTTAGCGTGCTCATTGCGATCGGCAGTCCCCATCGAGCCGATGCATTTGCCGCCTGCCAGTATGCGATCGATACGCTGAAGGCGAACGCTCCGATTTGGAAGAAAGAGTATTTTGTAGGGCAAGATGGCGGCATTCAAGCCACATGGGTCAAGTGCTGTTGAGGGAGAAGAAGCCTGTGCACGCTTCACTCCTCTATGGCACACCAAAATTCCCAGAACTCCGAGTTCTTTAAAGATCGGAATTCTGGCATTACAAAAAATCGAAGCAAGCCGCGATTTCTACCGAGATTCAGCCATGCCCGTCCCACGTTAGGCCATCACCATCCCGCCATCTACATTCATCACTTGCCCGGTAATGTACCCTGCCGCCGGAGCCGCCGCTAAAAATTGAATTAGTCCCGCTACCTCTTCGGGCTGACCATACCGCTGGAGCGGAATCAGATTCAAAATGCCATCTGACTTTAAATCGGCGGTCATATCCGTGGAAATAAAGCCTGGAGCTACGGCATTGACGGTGATCCCTCGGCTGGCAAGCTCTCTTGCCATGGTGCGCGTAAACCCAATCACGCCTGCTTTGGCGGCACTATAGTTGGCTTGTCCGGCATTCCCCATCTGTCCGGCTACGGATGTGATGTTGATGATGCGCCCAGATCGCTGTTTCAGCATAATTTTGCTAACCGCTTTGGTGCATAAAAAGACGCCGGTTAAGTTTAAATCAATCACCGCTTGCCATTCTTCGAGCTTCATTCGCAGCAGCAAGGTATCACGGGTGATGCCTGCATTGTTGACCAAAACGTCGATTCTGCCCCATTTCTCTAGAGTGCTCGCGATCAACGCCTCGACCTGATCGGCGTTTGAAACATCGGCAGCGATCGCGATCGCATCTCCCCCCAGGGCCGTGATGTCTTCCACTACGGTCTCTGCTGCACTGCTCGAACTGGCATAATTCACGACCACCTGTGCGCCTTCTGTGGCAAGCGCGATCGCGGTGGCTCGCCCGATGCCCCGTGATGCTCCGGTAACGATCGCAACTTTTCCTTGCAATTGCTGGAGTGCTACTGGCAATGCTTCCATAAAGACTGTTCCAATAAATGTGCAAATTTCATCATATAACGACAGTTCGAGCCGCTACGGAGGTGCAAAAACTGAGACAACAGTTCGAGCCAAGACACATCAACAATCTTGCTGCAATTCATCACCTCTATCTTCTTAATCAACTCTACGGAACGGTTCTGATTCCTGAAGCCGTTTATCAAGCACTCACTGACCTCGATTTTCCTGTTGCAGGCGCAACTGACGTTAAAACTTTTGATTGGATTCAAACTCGTGCTGTTAGCGATCGCACCCTTGTCGAAGCACTGAGCCATGAACTTGACATTGGAGACGCTGAGGCGATCGCCTTAGCAGTGCAGATTCAAGCCGAAGTGAGCGGCAGCAGAAAACCTTGGCAACTACGTCAGGATCTCTCAACCGTCCGCTCCATCGTAAGTTATGCCCACCCCTGTCGCTCGATCTAAACCTTAAAGCTTTCTGTGATCCGCCTCATCGCCTCATTCACATTCTCGCGACTGTTAAACGCGGAAATACGGAAATAGCCTTCGCCTGCCGCACCAAAACCTGAACCTGGTGTACCTACTACGTTACAGACGTTTAGCAACTTGTCAAAGAAATCCCAACTCGATAGATTATTCGGCGTTTTTACCCACACATAGGGCGCATTGGTTCCGCCATAGACTTGAATGCCTGCCGCCGCCAACTGTTCGCGAATAATCTTGGCATTTTCCATGTAAAAGTCTACGAGCGCCTTTGTTTGGGCTTGACCTTCGGGCGAGTAGACGGCTTCGGCTCCCCGTTGCACGATGTAAGAGACGCCGTTAAATTTGGTAGATTGGCGACGGTTCCACAGTTTCCACAGTTCGACATCAGAGCCGTCGGCAGCTTTAGCCGTCAGCGTTTTCGGCACAACGGTAAAGGCACAGCGAGTTCCGGTAAAGCCTGCGTTTTTGGAGAACGAGCGAAACTCGATCGCACAGTCTCGCGCGCCTTCGATCTGATAAATGGAGTGGGGCACACTCGGATCGGTAATGAAGGCTTCGTAAGCGGCATCAAAAAAGATAATCGAGCCATTTGCCTTGGCATAGTCAACCCAGGCAGTGAGATGGGCTTTGGTCGCTGTGGCACCGGTTGGATTGTTGGGAAAACAGAGATAAATTAAATCAACCTTTTGCGATGGAATTTGCGCGGTGAACTGGTTCTCAGCCGTGATGGGCAAATACACCAAGCCGCCATACTCACCTTTCTCGTTTGCTTCTCCGGTGTGCCCTGCCATGACGTTTGTATCGACATACACGGGATAAACCGGATCGGTGACAGCAATCACATTGTGATTGCCAAAGATATCGAGCAGGTTGCCAGTATCGCATTTTGAGCCATCGGAAATAAAAATTTCTGATGCCTCGATGGGGCAGCCGCGAGACTGAAAATCATGGGTTGCGATCGCGCCTCTCAACCAGTCATATCCCTGCTCTGGGCCGTAGCCTTTAAAGTGAGCGCGATCGCCCATGTCTTCAACCGCACGGATCATCGCACTGCGGCAGGCTTGGGGCAATGGCTCGGTGACATCTCCGATGCCAAGTCGAATAATCGGCGCATCGGGGTGCTCGGCAGCAAAGGCACTGACACGACGGGCAATTTCAGGAAACAAATAGCCCGCTTTGAGCTTTAAATAATGGTCGTTAATCGTTGCCATAGAGCGTGACTTGCAATGGACATCATCAGACAGTTTACTGTGAAAGTCCTGGGAAAACCGTGGGGACAACCGTTGTCTTTAACGAGGGTGCGGCGAGAGAATCTTGATGGCAACGCATGGCATAGCAGAAGTCTGGATGACCCGATTTTACTGGTTCAACGCTTGCTTTACGCCAAGGCAGAGGAACCAAAGTCAGGTGGAATGTCTTGCCAGCGACCCTGACCGACTGCCCGCACGGCTTCTTTGAGAGAGACATCTCCGGTGTAGATCGCCCGACCTACGATCGCACCCGTAACGCCCTGGGGTTCTAGCGCCAGCAGACTCAGCAAATCGGTAATCGAACTGACGCCTCCTGATGCGATCACCGGAATGTTTACCACAGAGGCAATTTCTCGCAATGCTGGTAAATTGGGACCTTGAAGCGTTCCGTCTCGGTGAATGTCGGTGTAGATAATGGCGGCGGCTCCCAGTTTTGCCATGCGATCGCTCAGATCGGTCGCCAACACCTCGGAGGTTTCTAGCCATCCCTTCGTCGCGACCTTGCCATTTCGTGCATCAATCCCGACGATTACCCGCCCCGGAAATTCACCACAAAGCTGAGCTACCAGATCCGGCTGCTCAACGGCAACCGTGCCCAAAATTGCCCAACGCACTCCCGTAGCGAGGAGGCTGGCAACACTGGTGCGATCGCGCAATCCACCCCCCACTTCAATAGGCACATTTACAGCCTGTACAATGGCTCGAATCGCCGCCAAATTTACCGGATGCCCTGCCTTTGCCCCATCTAAATCAACCAAATGCAGGCGCGTGGCTCCGTCTTCTACCCATTGCCGCGCCACCGCCACCGGGTCGTCATCAAAAACCTGCGATTGACTGTAATCTCCTTGGTAAAGACGAACGCATTTGCCGTCCAGTAAATCGATCGCGGGAATAACGTCCATAAGATAAGGCAGCTAGGGTATAGCCTATAAATTACAAGGAATAGATTGCAAGAAATGGCTGTCTCATCCTATCGCGCTTCTCCAGTCTGTTTAATCATTTCTGAGCCGCGTTTCTGAACCGGTTTCATCAAGAGAGCATCCCGCTAATGTGGCTCGGATAATGCTCGGATAGGATTGCTTTTTTTGATCGTCATCCCGCTTATCTCATCTCACCTTAATTTGAATTTAATTTGTGAATGCGAGGGATCGCTTTGGTCGTAATCTGATCCCCATACGACTTTTTCTCTACCAATTTGCTTTACAATTTTGGCAATCGATTCCGCCAACTACCTCTCAACCGTCTTATGAGTATTGGATATGTTGCCCTCGTTCTGCACGCTCACCTTCCCTTCGTGCGGCACCCCGAAAGCGATTATGTGCTGGAAGAAGAATGGCTTTATGAAGCGATTACAGAAACCTATGTCCCATTACTCCAAGTGTTTGAGGGACTCAAGCGCGATGGAATAGATTTTAAAATGACGATGAGCATGACGCCGCCCTTGGTGTCGATGCTGCTCGATCCTCTCTTGCAAGAGCGCTACGATGAGCATCTGGCTCAGCTAGAAGAATTGACCGAACTAGAAGTCGAGCGCCACGCCCACAACGGGCACATGAAGTATTTGGCAGAACACTATGCTAAAGAGTTTAACGGGGTGCGACAGACCTGGGAGAAGTACGATCGCAACTTGATCAAAGCCTTCAAGCAGTTCCTGGATAGCGGCAATCTTGAGATTATTACCTGTGGCGCGACGCATGGATATTTGCCACTGATGAAGATGTATCCGCAAGCCGTCTGGGCACAGCTTCAGGTGGCGTGCGAGCACTACGAAGAGACCTTTGGACGCCCACCCAAAGGAATCTGGCTACCAGAATGCGCTTACTACGAAGGGGTAGAACGCATGGTTGCTGACGCTGGGTTGCGCTATTTTCTGACCGATGGGCACGGCATTCTCTACGCCCGTCCTCGTCCTCGCTTTGGCAGCTATGCGCCGATTTTCACCGAGTCGGGGGTTGCCGCCTTTGGGCGAGATCATGAATCGTCGCAGCAGGTTTGGTCATCGGAAGTGGGGTATCCTGGCTCGGTAGAGTATCGGGAGTTTTACCGCGATCTGGGCTGGGATGCCGAGTACGAATACATTAAGCCTTACATTATGCCCAACGGTCAGCGTAAGAATGTGGGCATCAAATATCATCGGATCACTGGAAAAGGGCTGGGTCTGTCAGACAAGCAACTCTACGATCCATACTGGGCGAAGGAAAAGGCTGCCGAGAATGCCGCAAACTTTATGTATAACCGAGAGCGGCAAATTGAGAACCTCTACGGCATGATGCATCGTCCACCCCTCGTGGTTTCGCCTTATGACGCAGAGCTTTTTGGTCACTGGTGGTATGAGGGTCCATGGTTTATCGACTATTTGTTCCGCAAGTCTTGGTTTGATCAAGACACGTTTGCGATGACCCACCTGGCAGATTACTTGAAGGCAGAGCCGACTCAGCAAGTTTGCCGCCCCTCCCAGTCAAGCTGGGGCTATAAGGGCTTTCATGAATACTGGCTCAATGATACGAACGCTTGGATTTATCCACACTTGCACAAAGCCGCAGAGCGGATGATCGAGCTAGGCAAACGCGAACCAGCGGATGAGTTGGAATGGCGAGCCTTGAACCAAGCCGCGAGAGAGGTGCTGTTGGCGCAATCGTCGGACTGGGCATTTATTATGCGGACGGGGACGATGGTTCCGTATGCGGTGAGAAGAACGCGATCGCATCTCCAGCGCTTCAATAAACTCTACGAAGATCTCAATATTGGCAAAGTCGATTCGGGTTGGCTAGAAAAGGTCGAAACGATCGACAATATTTTTCCAAATATTAATTACCGAGTTTATCGACCGCTGTAAGAAACGTGTTTTCACGATGCGCTACAAGCTGTCAAGCCATTGATTTATCCGTTCTTTTTTTTGCTTTGTTTGTTCAGGATTGCTCCACAGCAGGGATACTAGAGGATATCCCTGCCCTAGCTTAGTGTATAAGAATTACTTCAGACCTGTATTCGCGATCGCTAGCGTCAACAGAAAACCGATCACATGACCGAAACTCATGGATGCTAAAAATCCAGCAACACTAATGTTGTTGAATAAAGATTTGGAAAACGGCAGTGGCATTCTGGCACCAACCTGAGGATATTTAATTGTACGGCTAGCGATAAACAATACAAGCAAACATGAACCGATAATTAGAGGGGTTCCCTGCCAGTTAAATAGCGCACTAGATGGAGCTTCTGGAAATGTAGCGGCAAACAAAGTTAGCATGGCGTTTACTCCCAAACCGTTTATTTGCTTTCTAGTGTTTCGTGTTTGCTAGTATCCAACGTCCTTCCTATGTGGTAGTTCTGGCTCTATCCCGTGAGAGATTGCTCTCAGCAAGTGACCTGTGACGGCTGACAAATCACAATATTAGGAGGCGCATATGTCAACATCTTCTGGGTCGTTACGCGGCTCTACTCCCCGTGATGGCGCTCAGCGCACCTTCTTGTGGGGGCAGCAAACCTATCTTATGGGCGTTCTCAATGTGACGCCGGACAGTTTCAGCGATGGTGGACAATTTACCACAGTGGAAGCCGCGCTGAGGCAGGCTCATCAGATGGTGAGTGAAGGTGCAGATATCCTGGATATTGGTGGACAATCGACCCGACCTCAGGCAGACGAAGTAACGCTTGAAGCAGAACTCCAGCGTGTGATTCCGGTTATTGAGGTGCTGCGCCGGGATCAGTTTTTTGCCCAAACTCCGATTTCAATTGATACGACGCGATCGCAGGTTGCCCACGCCGCGATCGCAGCCGGAGCCGATATCATTAACGATATTTCTGGCGGGGTGTTTGATCCGCAAATGCTACACACAACAGCAGTGTTAAATGTTCCCATCGTTTTAATGCACAGGCGTGGAACACCCAAGACAATGCAAACGCTAACACAATATCAAGACTTAATCGCAGAAATTCTTCAGTTTTTAGATCAACAGATTCGGGCGGCGATCGCAGCGGGAATCGATCGCAAGCAGATTGTGATTGATCCGGGCATCGGCTTTGCCAAAACCTATGATCAAAGTCTCCAAATTCTGCGATGCCTAGATCAATTTCAGCGCTTGAATTGCCCTATCTTAGTCGGAGTCTCGCGAAAAAGTTTTATTGGTCACGTTCTAAATCAGCCTGATCCAAAACAGCGAGTTTGGGGAACGGCAGCAGCCTGTGTCAGCGCGATCGCAAACGGGGCAGATATCGTTCGCGTGCATGATGTGGCACAAATGCGCGATGTGTGTCGCGTAGCAGATGCCATTTGGCGATCTTGAGGGGGTAGCCATTCGCGCCAACATACCTCCGAAGGCACTCTAGATGTGATATCTAGCACGTTTTAAAGCTATGCCTCGACCTATTTCTATAAGCTTAAAATAATCGATTTATTTAATTAATATTTGTATCTCCAGAACCATTCGGCGATATGTTATCTCCATGTTGCTGTTGCTGTAATAAATCTGTAATGGCTTCGTTGAGCGCCCCCGGATTCATAAACAAAATTTTGGAGTTATCGCTCTTGCCAAGCTCTAAATTAGCGTTCACATAGTCTCTAGCAATGAGATAACGCAACACTTCCTCAGAATTGGTCTGCCCCTGCAATGCTCTTGCAAGCTGCTCGATCGATTGCACCGTGGCGGATGTCCTCGCCAACGTTGCCTGCTTTTCGCTGACCGCTGCCCGCTGTTTTTCTAACGACTCTCGAATCGTGTCAGACAAAATAATATCTTGCACCTCTACCCGAATCACCTTTACACCCCAATTTTGTGTTGCCTGATCGAGTTGAGACAAGAGGGTTTGATTGATGTCATTTCGCTGCGAAACCACCTGTTCTAGAGTCAATTGACCAATTTCGTTGCGAAGACTTGTAAATACCAACTGCTTGAGCGATTCTTCTAGATCTTCGACCTCGTAATATGCCTTTTCAATATCACGAATTTGCCAAAACACAACCGTATCGACTGAGATCGGCACACTATCTGTAGTAATGGCATTCTGCGGCTCAATGTCTAGAAGCTGCTCTCGCATTGTTTCGACCAAAACCGTGTCGAAGAATGGAATGATCAGATTTGGTCCGGGTTGCAGCACTCGCTGTGCCTTTCCGAGTCGCTCTACGATCGCGGTGTCTCCCTGCTGAATGATTTTGACCGCACCCAGCAAATAGCCAACCACAATTAATATGAATGCACCAAACAGTTCCAGCATGTCGAGGCTCCTACATGAACCAGCTTTAAAGTAATGGGTTGCTCAGGCAATACTTCAGATAGAAACAGAAGTTGCAGACTTAGTTTAATCTCTTTAGTTGAAAATGCAGACTTAATTTATAAATTGAAGACAAGAAAGTCAGCAATTTGAGTCAATTTAGCATCAGTTGCATGGCGAGCCAAGAGACCTTTTCCGATTTCCATTTCGAGTAGCTCTATTATGACGGTTTCTTGATCAGTTAGAACTCTAACCTTGCTGTTTGGGTCTTATCCACGGACTGATTTCCCAATTCCTTTGAGAATTCCTCGCCCAATTAAGCCAATTCCACGACCGATCACCTCGGTCAAGACGTAAACAATGCCACTCCCTAGAAACGCGATCGCGGCTCTCAGCCGGGGTGCGATCGCATCTCGTGTTTCCAATGCCAGCGTCATGGCAAGTTGCACGCCAGACAACGTTTCTAATTCCTCATTGCGGGGAGAATAAATAGCAAGACGCTCAATTCCATAGCTAGAAAGCACCCATAGCCGATACCGGCTTTCAAAGATTGCTTTCGGTTCGGCAACATATTTTTCAACACGATATCTCCAGGATAAGTCATTGCGAAATCGCTCAATCTCGCGAGTTGACAGCAAACGCCGATCGTAGAAGCCTCGTTTGATGGTTTCTAGGTTAGAAAATCGATTGAGTAGGGGCTGAATGACTGCATTTGCAATTTGAATAATGAGATTTTCTAGAAGATCAATGGTTCGATTGGTGGCTTCAGGGGTGTTAGGTTGATAGGCGGTTTGCTCAATGGTCAAGGGCGTTTGAAACAGCAGATGGCTAAGAACATCAGTGACCAGTGGAATCGGATCTAAAAGCTCAGTTCTGATCGTTTCTGCATCTTGAAGAATGGCAGGAACAACTTCAATATCTCGATTTTTTAGATTTAGCGTGTAGTAACGCCCAAAAAAATTCATCACTACTGCTTGCCACACATCTTGTAATATTGCAGATTTTTTCTCACCGAGTTGGTTAAGTTGCACTTGAGAAAAGCGCAATTCATCGAGCACGGCTTCTAATTGTCGCAAGATAACAAAGAATAATTCGCGCTTTTTTTCCTGCTTTAAAATGTCGATTTCTAGCGGAAGATCGGTGAGGTTTTCTAAGTTTGATTGCAGTTTGGCAGCGATTTGATCAAACACAATTCCGTTAGAGTCAGGCGGCGTGCTAACCGCGGAGATAGAAGCCGTTTCGATCGTTTCAACAGGTTCAATATCCCGTAAAGGATTAGCTATGGCTCGGTCTGAGGGGCGGCGCGCCCTACTCATCGCCGTTGATGCTGGCAATTGCTCCATCGGCTGCGGCAATTCGGGTGCTGGCATTTGAGGCGTGGCAAATAAGCGCTCTGCAACCCAGCGAGCGGCTTTCAATTCGCGGCGGCGTCCTGCCAGAAAGACCTGATCTAACGCCGATCGCCGAGGATATTGCAGTTGAGCATTAATGTCTTGAATGGCGGCATCAATCTGTTTTAGACTTGATGATCGCCAATGCTGCCGGATCATCGCAAACAGTCCTGGCTGAGCCGATTGCGACGCCACCCGCGACAACTGCTCCAGCGTTTCTGGCTGCCAACAGCGCTGACCTGCCGCCACTTCCCGAATGGCAAACTCAAACCGGGCGATCGCGCTGCCTTTGGGGCAGTAGCCTTCGATTCCCAACTGAAACGCCTTGAGCAACTCTGCGTCAGAGAGCCGCTCAATCAGGAGAACCGGCAAGTGCGGATATTGGGTCTTTAGCAACTGGCACACTTCTAACCCCAAGCCAATGATGATCAGGTCAATCGGGGTGCGGCTGCCTCTGCCAAGTTCGGTTACATCGGTCAGTGTCCGCCATGCGATCGCCGGACTTGCCGCCTCTACCACAATCTGCAAATCTGCCAATCGGCTTAAGCCATTGACCAACCCAGCCCGAAACACCGGATCGGGATCAACAACCATGACTCGAATTGTCGCAGGCGCAGTAGTCATAGAGAAATCGCAAGAGATGATAAGCCAATCATAATCTTCTCATTCTCCTGTTTAACGAGGGGCTACGATGTATACACATCTCTACGATCAAATGAAAAAGAGCACATTAAAAAGCCGCCTTGCGTTTTCCCAAATTTCTCTCACAGACGACTTACGCCTTGCCAACAAATCGCCGATGCAACGGGTAAGCCGCTTATGAAAGCCAACGTTTTGGCATTGCCCGCTTCATCCGTCTGAACCCTACCCAATCAGCGAACGATTTTAAGGGGGAGGAGGCGCATCGTCAGGAGAAGACGGGGTAGGCTCAGGAGAGCGCTCAGCAGAGTCATCATCAGAATTTTCTCTTGAGTCGTCTTCTGACTCTTCGGATGACTCGTAGGAATCAGGCGAGGAATTATTTGGGGGCACATACTGCTCACGCTGCCGCCAAATTTCTGCTCGTTCGACTGCCCACTGTGAGATCAAACTTCGCGCCTCGCCATAGAGGGGTCTGCCTGCATAAATGGTCGAAGCGAGATCGATCGCCCGAGTCAGCGATCCGATGCTTGCCAACCGATTGGCTTGAGCGATCGTAGAGCGGTCTTCTGTGAGGCGAATCTCGTAGACCCAGCCTGAAATCAGGGTTTGAGCCTCGCCATACAAGGCCCGACCGGGGCGAATCTTTGCCGCCGTATCGATCGCTTGCCCTAACCTGCCGGAGCGTGCGATCGCAGTAGCCTCATTAATAATTGGCGTATCTTCAATGACCTGAATCTGAGCCGTCCAGTCTGCAATATCGGTCTGCGCTTCTTGGCGCAAGGCGCGCTTCGGCTGGATCACCCCAGCTAGGGCGATCGCGGCTCGTAGCGGCTCTATCTTGCCCGATGTTGCCACCTGCCGCGCTTGCTTCAACACGGGGCGGTCTTCCATCCACTGCAATTCTTTTTGCCACTGAGCCAGCAACGTTTGGGCATACAGCCGACTAGGGCGCTCAGGTTTAATCAGCTTCGCCTGATTAACAGCCATTTTCAGCGTGGGGACTTGCTGCATATTTGCCAACGCCCCCGACCACGTTAGAGCTACGACATCTTGAAGTTTGGTTTCTAGGCGAGGCAGCAAGGTTTTAGCACGGCTGTAGAATGGACTTTTGCTATCAATTTGTCGAACCAGTTGCACGGCTAGCAACAAGGGTGCCGCTTTTTCCAGCGATGGGGCAGAGAAATCTTTGCTGGTGTCGGCTTCGGTTCCTCGCACCAGCCGCACAAAATCTACGTTTGCAGAGGTCAACTGGACGCTCTTCGGAATCGAATTAACCAGCGCACTTGCACCGGCAATGTTGGGTTTGTCTAGCTCGGCGAGTGCCAGAGAGAAAATCGTGTTTCGCCATTTTGTGACTTCTGCTTGGGCTTTCAGTGTCCAAACATAGGTTTTGCGATCGATGGGATCAGCGATGGCGATCGCGCGTCCCAACTGCCCCGGCGGGTTCGCTTTAGCAAAGGTCTGAGCATCTTGAAATAATTTCGCGGCGAGCTTTTCTGTGTTAATTTGCTGGCGAATTTCAGGAATGCGATCTTGCCAGCTAGGATCGGTGTTCAGGCTCAGTTCGGCAAGATTTTGCGAGGCTTTATCCCAACTTTGTTTCTTAAGCTCTGTTTGAATTTTAGTAAATAGAACCTGTCCTTTATTAAATTCTTCTTGCCATCGCACGATCGCGGCTTGAGCCTCTTTGTAGATGGGGCTAGTCGCTGGAATTTGGCGTGCCAGAGCTACACCACCCTTGATATCTCGTTGAAAGACGCGATCGCGCGCCACGATCAGCAAGGCGTTTGACCAATCTTGCAGCAAAAGTTGCGCCTGCCCATAGAGCGGATCGTCTGGAGTCCAGTTTTTGGCGAGTGCGATCGCATTTAACAATTCTTCAGGTTTGCCCGTTGCCGCCGCCTCTTGGGCGCAAAACAGCCGCTCCGAATCAACAGACCACGCAGAGATTTTCTTACAGTCTACGGCAGGAGGCGCTTTTGACAGCCAGATAAATGCCCCGATCCCCGTTCCGCCGATCGCGCTCAAGATAGCTAAACAAATCAGTTGCCACTTCCACTGCGCCGCCCATGGACGAAGCTGCTTCACCATCTTCCGCGAGCGAATAGAGGCTGCCTGAGCCATCACCGCCGCAGGGCTTTTGGTAGGCTTCCCAGGGGGGGGCACGTCTGGATCATCGCTAATCACTGAACTAAGTGCAGAAGGTCGATCAGGATGATTTTCTACGTCAGCAGAAGGTTGATCAGGATGATTTTCTACGTCAGACGTTGGCTTCTGGAAGGGAAGCCAAGGACGGGGGGTGATTTTTCTAGCCATGAATCACTGCGAACATTACGAGGCGGGACTACCACACAGATAAAAAATACGGTTAACGGTCAGCGACGTTGCAGGTGTCTTGATCGCTGATGGCAAGCTCGACCTTGGCTTGCCGATTCCTCATTATCCTCAGTTAGAACACGAAATTCCGGGAAATCTGACGGGGGACGAGCCTAGATCAAGGATTGAGACAAGCAAGTGAGTAAACGTCTAACCTATCAAGGTACTGGGGGCTTGACGCTATTGAACCATGAATTCTTGAAACTGGGGCAGCGATCGCTAAAAAAGTCATTTTCAGACTAACCGTTATCAGAAAAGCACGATCGTCCAAATTGCACCGGCAAACTGTCCTTTCTTTAGACTTCAAAAAACGCAGGGTTTATTATTTAGCCATTTAGAAATTTAGGTGTTTTACCCAATGGCGAATCTACAACGTTGGTCACTTGTGAGGCGCGATTGACCAAAAGCGACCTGCTCTAGGCATTGCGATAGCCGAAGAAATCAATGTGATATTCCGTAATTCGCACGCCAGTCTGCGCTTCAACGTGGCGGATCAATTCTTCGGGTAGCTCAATGTGGATGTCAAGAATTTGCTGCGTGTCAAGGCAGTTGACGTGGCTATGGGCATCGCTGACGTTGCCGTATAGCCGCCCATCGGATCGCTCAATACATTCAATGATTCCCTGCTCAGACAGCGCTTCTAGGTTTTGATAAACCGACGTGTGACCAATATCCTTGCCTTGCCGATTTAAGCGATCATAAATCTCTCGTGCCGAAAGATGCTCTTGATCTTGCCACAGCAATTCAAGGATAAACTTTCGTTGGCGGCTCAGGCGCATTCCCAAGTTTTGACAGCGTTCTAGGGCATCTTCGAGGGAACGAATGGGCTTAAGGTCTTGGGTCTGAGTATTCATTAGATAACGGCAATTTTCATAGGGTTAATATCAATGAGCAATCCATCAAGCATGATGTTAGGGTCTAATAATTTTCTCGGATTAAATAGAGTTTTTAATCTTTAAAGTTCAGTTACGTTGAAGTGATCTTTAGAAGGATGTAGCTCATCTGCTTTAGTTCTATCACATGCTAAAGTAAACTCGCTACAAGTTTGCTTTAGATTCAAAAGCAGAGTGCTCTGTGTAAGGCGCAGTTTCAAAGAACTTGCAAACCTTCGGTAATCTTAAAAGTAAGGAATCAAGGCGTTGTAGAACAATGGCTGTAGAACTATGGCAGTTTATCAAGTTCGATTTATTAATCCTGACTTAGGGTTGGATCAGACAATTGCCGTCCCCGATGATGAATACATTCTCGATATGGCAGATGCGATCGGGATTCGGTTGCCGTCGGGATGCCAGCAGGGAGCCTGTTCGGTGTGTGCTGCAAAGCTGGTTGAGGGAGAAGTTGATCAGTCTGAGCAGTCATTTTTACGTCCTCAGGAGCTAGAAGCGGGCTACGTTGTGACCTGCGTTGCCTATCCGCGTTCTGATTGCACGCTGCTGACCCATCAAGAGCAGGTGCTGTATCAATCGTCGCTTTACTATAAAAATGCGGGTAATCTGGCGTCTGATGATGAGGAACTTGCCCTCTAGGGAGAGAGGTTTGGGGAGAGGGCAAGCGGTCTTATGGTAAATGCGTGCTGCCCATGAGATAGCGATCGCACTCTCGCGCCACCCCGCGACCTTCATTAATTGCCCACACCACAAGGCTTTGCCCCCGCCGACAATCTCCTGCTGCAAACACGCCCGGAATGCAGGTCGTGTAGTTTTCGTGCTCGGCTTTGATGTTGCTACGGGGGTCGCGATCGAGACCCAACGCGTCTGCCAACGGTTGCTCTGGGCCTAAAAATCCCATCGCCAGCAACACCAGTTGGGCGGGCAATACTTGTTCTGTTCCCGGAATTTGTTGTGGAATAAATTGCCCTTTGTCGTTTTTGCCCCACTTCACTTGCACGGTGTGAACGGCTTTCACCTGCCCATGTTCATCCCCTTCAAACTTTGTTGCTGTGGTGAGGTAGCCGCGTGGGTCATCGCCAAAGGTGGCGGCGGCTTCTTCTTGCCCATAGTCCATGCGGTAGACTTTGGGCCATTCGGGCCAGGGGTTGTCTAGCGATCGCTCGGACGGCGGCTTCGGCAAAATTTCGAGTTGAACCAAGCTCTGGCAGCCATGACGCATTGATGTGCCCACGCAGTCAGTTCCTGTATCACCGCCGCCAATGATCACGACATCTTTACCCTCAGCAGAGATAAAATTCTCGTTTGTGCTTTTGTTCAACACAGCTTGGGTGTTAGCGGTCAGAAAATCCATGGCGAAATGAATTCCCGTTAAATGTCGCCCTTCGATCGGCAGATCGCGGGGTTTGGTTGCGCCGATCGCCAGCACGACAGAATCGAAATCGCTCAGCAGGTTCTCGGCAGGTAAATCTTTGCCAACTTCGGTGTTGCAAACAAATGTGATGCCTTCGGCTTTCAGGAGGTTGATGCGGCGCAGAACAGCGTCTTCCTTATCGAGCTTCATGTTGGGAATGCCGTACATCAGCAACCCACCTGGCCGATCAGCGCGTTCGTAAACCGTGACCCCATGCCCCGCTTTGTTCAGTTGAGCGGCAGCCGCCAACCCTGCCGGCCCAGACCCAATCACAGCTACTTTTTTCCCGGTGCGCTGGGTCGGCGGTTCAGCTACGATCCAGCCTTCCTCCCAGCCTTTATCCACGATCGCATGTTCAATATTTTTGATCGTGACGGGCGGATTGTTGATGCCCAGCACACACGACCCTTCGCACGGCGCAGGACACACGCGACCCGTAAATTCTGGAAAATTATTGGTTTTGTGCAAGCGATCGAGGGCTTCGCGCCAGAGTCCACGATAGACCAGATCATTCCATTCGGGAATAAGATTGTTGATCGGGCAGCCGCTTGCCATGCCGCTAATTACAGTTCCCGTGTGGCAAAACGGGGTGCCGCAGTCCATACAGCGTGCACCTTGGTTGCGGAGGTTCTCTTCCGGCATCGGCAAATGAAATTCGTCCCAATGGCGGACGCGATCGCGAGGTGGCTGTTCGGAGGGCAACTCGCGGATATATTCGATAAAGCCAGTTGGTTTTCCCATGGTTTGATGTCAAAAATAGAAAGATGTGGTCACGGTGAAGATGAGGAATAAAAGCAGATTGAGGAGCGAATCGCATCTTGCAGCCGACCCGCTAAACCGCCCCAGCCCTCTTTGGCGGCAGAGAGAACAAGAGGTGAATTGGCTGTTTTCTCAGATTCTTCCAACGTACAAAATGAGGTTGATCAAGACCAGCAGAAGACGAGGAACCAGACACACGCCCGATCTGCCCAATTTTTAGCTGCCCCCAATGCGGGCAACATCGCGAACATTCGCTTCAAAGGCAGCACTCAGCGCTTCATCCCCACTCAAGCCATCGGCTAAGGCAGTCTGCAAGGCTTCTAGCACCCGCTTGTAGTCTCTGGGCATCACCTTGACGAATTTTGGCAGCATCACCTCCCAATTCGCTAGAACATGGCTAGCCTTCTGACTTTGCGTGTACTTGGCATGATTTTGAATCATCTCGTGCAGCGTTGCGATATCTTCTGCATCTTCGAGGCGTTCGAGTCCAACCATTTGAGGATTGCACCGCGTCGCAAAATCGCCTGTTTCATCAAGAATGTAGGCACATCCGCCGCTCATGCCTGCGGCAAAGTTGCGCCCCGTTTCGCCCAACACAACGACTTTGCCCCCCGTCATGTATTCGCACCCATGATCGCCAACGGCTTCAACAACCGCATTCACACCAGAATTGCGAACGCAGAATCGCTCACCTGCCATGCCAGAAATGTACACTTCACCCGACGTTGCGCCATAGAGAGCCACATTGCCAACGATAATGTTTTCTGAGGCCACAAACGTTGACTGTTTAGGGGGATATAGCAGAATCTTGCCGCCGCTCAATCCTTTGCCGAAATAGTCGTTGGCATCGCCTTCAAGTTCGAGGGTGACACCGCCCGGCACAAATGCCCCAAAACTTTGCCCTGCACTCCCCTGAAAATGCAGATGTACTGTGTCTTCTGGCAATCCATCCCAGTGGCGTTTGGTAATTTCGTTGCCGAGAATGGTGCCTACGGCGCGATTGACATTTCTGATCGGCAGGGTGGCTTTTACAGCGTTGCCCTGCTCGATCGCAGGTTTGCACAAATCGAGCAACACGGTTAGGTCAAGGGATTTTTCTAACCCGTGATCTTGGGCGATCTGGCAGTAGCGCCCCACTTCCCCTTCGACAGTGGGTTGGTAGAGAACGTTTGACAGATCAAGACCTTTGGCTTTCCAATGGGCGATCGCGGCTTTTGCCTCCAACACGTCTGTGCGCCCAACCATCTCATTCAAAGTGCGAAACCCAAGCGTTGCCATCAGTTCGCGCACTTCTTGGGCGATAAATCTCATGAAGTTTTCCGTGTGTGCGGGGTCGCCAGTGAAATTTTTCCGCAGTTGAGGATCTTGCGTTGCCACCCCTGCCGGACAAGTATTGAGGTGACACACGCGCATCATGATGCAGCCCAAGGTGACGAGCGGTGCGGTGGCAAAGCCAAATTCTTCTGCGCCGAGGAGGGCAGCGATCACTACGTCACGGGCGGTTTTCATCTGCCCGTCGGTTTCAACCACGATCCGCGATCGCAAGTTGTTGAGCACCAAGGTCTGATGAGTTTCAGCAAGACCTAACTCCCACGGCAACCCGGCGTGCTTGATCGAGGTTTGCGGAGATGCGCCAGTGCCGCCATCAAACCCAGAAACCAGCACCACATCGGCATGAGCTTTTGAAACCCCAGCCGCGATCGTGCCCACCCCCACTTCAGACACCAGCTTGACGCTAATTCGCGCTTCTCGATTCGCGTTTTTCAGGTCGTGGATCAACTCCGCCAGGTCTTCGATCGAGTAGATATCGTGATGGGGCGGCGGCGAAATCAGCCCGACACCCGGCGTTGAATGGCGCACCTTGGCAATCCACGGATAGACCTTCTTACCGGGAAGTTGTCCACCTTCTCCAGGCTTTGCGCCTTGTGCCATTTTGATCTGAATTTCTCGCGCCTGAGACAGATACAAGCTAGTCACGCCAAAGCGACCGGAGGCGACTTGTTTAATGGCGCTATTTTTCGAGTCGCCGCGATCGTTTGTCCAGGTGTAGCGATCAGGATCTTCGCCGCCTTCGCCCGTGTTAGATTTACCGCCGACTCGGTTCATGGCGATCGCTAAAGCTTCGTGGGCTTCCTTCGAGATCGAACCGTAGCTCATCGCCCCGGTTTTAAAGCGTTTCATGATCGCCTCAACCGACTCAACATCCTCGATCGGAACCGATTTGCGAGCTTTGAACTCTAGCAATCCCCGCAGCGTAAAATGCTTGTGGTTTTGCTCGTTTACCAAGGCGGCATATTTTTTGTACAAGTCGTAGCTGTTAGAACGAACCGCCTGTTGCAGCGTGTGAATGGTTTCCGGACTAAAGAGGTGAGCTTCCCCTTCTTTGCGCCATTGATACTCGCCGCCCACATCCAGCGTCTGACCATTGACGTCGCGATCGGGAAAGGCGCGCCGATGCCGCAATATTACTTCTTCGGCAATCCCCGCCAGATCAACTCCCTCAATTCGGGAGGCAGTGCGGCTAAAGTATCGATCAACCACCGAACGATTTAACCCAATGGCTTCAAAAATTTGTGCGCCGCGATAACTTTGCAGTGTAGAAATTCCAATCTTTGATGCTACCTTAATGACACCTTTGGTGACCGCTTTAACGTAGTTTTTGCACGCTGTTTTAGATTCCACATCAACCAGCAGTTTTTGACGAATCATGTCGTCGATCGTTTCAAATGCCAGGTACGGATGAATTGCCCCACAACCATAGCCAATCAGCGTCGCAAAATGATGCACCTCGCGGGGTTCACCCGATTCGAGCACCAGCCCAACTCGGGTTCGGGTGCCTTCACGGATCAGGTGATGATGCAGACCCGAAACCGCCAGTAGGGCGGGAATCGGTGCGCGATCGCGGCTCAAGGTGCGATCGCTGAGAATCAAAATAGTTGTGCCGCTTGCGATCGCCTGATCTGCCTGGTTGCAGAGATCTGCGATCGCGCGTTCCAGCCCCGTCACTCCCTCAGTAGGATCAAACAGAATCGGCAGTGTGACCGACGTAAACCCCCGTTCCGACACCGACTGAAGCTTCGCGAATTCTGCATTGCTGAGAATCGGCGTCTTCAACTCAATGAGATGGCAACTTTCGGGTTCTGGCTTGAGTAAGTTGCGCTCCGACCCAATCGTCGTTTCGGCAGAGGTGATAATCTCTTCTCGAATTGAATCAATCGGCGGATTGGTGACTTGAGCAAACAATTGTTGAAAATAGTCATACAGCAGTTTCGGACGATCGGAGAGCACTGCAAGCGGCGTATCTGCCCCCATCGAACCGACTGCCTCGACACCATCGCGCGCCATCGGAGTGAGCAAAATTCGCAAATCCTCGAACGTATATCCAAACGCCGTTTGACGCTGAATCACCGGGAGCAAATCAAGCGGCTGCGCCTCTGGGGCATCTTGCAACTGTGCCAGTTCGACCATGTGTTGGTCGATCCACTCGCGATAGGGCTTTTCTGTTGCGATTTGCGCTTTAATCTCGTCGTCGGCAATGATCCGCCCTTGCACCGTATCCACCAGAAACATCCGCCCAGGCTGCAACCGACCCTTTGACTCGATCCGTTCTGGCTCAATGGGCAGCACGCCTGCCTCCGATGCCATAATTACTAGATCGTCTTTTGTGACGTAGTAGCGCGACGGGCGCAGACCATTGCGATCGAGAATGGCTCCCATCTGGCTGCCGTCGGTAAACGCGATCGAGGCCGGGCCATCCCACGGCTCCATTAGGCAAGAATGATATTCGTAAAACGCCTTTTTCTCGTCGCTCATCGATTCGTGCGCCGTCCATGGCTCTGGCACCATCATCATCATGGCGTGGGGCAGCGATCGCCCTGCCAAAACCAGCAGTTCTAGCGCGTTGTCGAAGATGGTCGAGTCGCTGCCATCAATGTTAATCACAGGCTGAATTTTCTCAATGTCATCGCCAAACCCATCAGATTGAAACAGCGACTGCCGAGCGTGCATCCAGTTGATGTTGCCGCGCATCGTATTGATTTCGCCATTGTGGGCAATGTAGCGGTAGGGGTGCGATCGCTCCCAGCTTGGAAACGTGTTGGTACTAAAGCGCGAATGCACCAGCGCCAAGGCGCTCTCTAGGTCGGGATCGCTCAGATCACGATAGTACTGCCCCACCTGCACGGGCATCAGCATGCCTTTGTAAACAATGGTGCGGCACGACAGACTCGACAAATACCAGTAGGGATCAAGCTGCGGCTCTCGGATCGCGCGGTGCGATCGCTTCCGCATCACATACAGTTTGCGCTCAAACGCCAAATCGTCGGCGAGATCCGGCGAGCGCCCAATAAACACCTGCTCCATAAATGGCTCACTCGACTTTGCCGTGTTTCCCAGCATCGAGTGATCGGTTGGCACATCCCGCCAGCCCAAAACCTGCTGACCCTCTTCTGCTGCGATCGCTTCAAACACCCGTCGGCTTTCTGCACGCTCGATCGGATCAGGAGACGCATAGATCATCCCGACGCCATACTGCCCAGGCTCTGGCAAAGCAATATTGTCTGCTGCCGAAACTTTTTTGAAAAATCGGTGGGGCACTTGCATCAAAATGCCCGCTCCATCGCCCGTATTTGTCTCAGCCCCGCACGCGCCCCGGTGATCGATATTCAGGAGAATGGTGAGTGCTTGCTCGACGATCGAGTGAGATTTCTTCCCCGATCGGTGCACGATGAACCCAACACCGCACGCATCATGCTCAAACTGTGGATCGTATAGCCCCTGTTTCGGCGGTAATCCGTTTCTATTCATTATGTGTTGCTGGCAAAAAGGTGGTCTAAACGTGGTAAGCGGTGCAGAGGAGAAGTCGTCTAGAGGGTAGGATGCGAGTCGTTCCGGCTAGTCAAGCCATTTTCTAATAAGAACGCCTCTTAAACCTGAAGTCTTAAGGAAATTGTCATATCTCAGGGGCATCAAGGGTGGTCGCTCTCTAAGAGGTAAGCAATGAAATTACCACAACATCAGAGTTTTACGCTCTAAGCTTTACGTCCTAAGTTTCACGCTCTAGCTCTACTGAGGATAGGAGTTCAACACTCCCGCTTCTGCAACCAAAAGATTAGAGTGAAAGCAACTCTTGACGCTTACCCAAACTGGCACTGGCATTAAAGATGGCAATGCAAGAACTATTAGCAGAGACAGAAAAAATGCTCTTAACAAAGTTTGATAAAAGCATTTCGTTTTACAATCAAATCGCGTTGACAAAATTTTTAATGCAACACTACTTAACTGCTACAGATACCGTTATAAATTATTGTCCGGAGGTTTTCAGTAACTATCATTACCGCTAACCGTTCGCAGGGCTAAACGATGATTTGCCTGGTTGAGCCGATCCGCGATCGCTTCGCGCCAAGGCAAGCTCACCTTTGAATCGGCTAACACCGCTTGAGCGAGTTCTCGATAAAACGCACTGCGGACGACATCGACTTGCTCTAGGCTATCGAGATTGTCGTAAACCATTTGAGGAGAAACGTGCATCATATTTTCTCTCGTAGAAAGCTTGAAATGAATAGATGAACGGGCGATTTCATCTTTTATGATCGCTAAGATTAAAGCAACTCATCCAGCAAGTTTACAGATTGTGTAGCTTCTTTACAGTAGTTAAGAATTCGATAACTATAGTTTTTATAACACCGCTACCCTGTTCCTCAGACTTCTACAGCATTGCTTCTTGATTCGCGATCGAGCGCTGCTCTAGGACGCTCTCTTCCAGGAGTTGGTCTTCCAAAATTTTTTCGGGAATCATTAGGGGCTGACCACTTTCTAAGGTCGCTTCTAGGTGAAGCAGGGCTTCTGTCGGTGCAGGCAACCCATCGGGAGGGGCGATCGTGAGCGTTTGAGACGGTAACGACCCTGGTCTGAGCTTATCCAACGCTTGCTTCACAAACAGTTGCATGAACGGCAATCGCCGATTTTGCTCAAAAATGGTCTGCAAGATGCGCTGAAGCTTGGCTCGCTTAATGTCGCTAGACGCTTCCCCTTCAAAATATTCGATCAATGTCAAACCCGCCAATCGAGTTAAATAAGCGCCACTAATCCCTTGAATGACGCCCCCCGCAACAAAGGTTACGGCATTGGTTTTGAGAATACTTGCGATCGCTTGCGTCGAGATTTCCACAAGACCCAACTTCAGCATCAAACTCGCGATCGTCGTGGCAATGGTTTTCGCGTGTTCCAGGGAGAACTGACGCTGATACAGTTTGCTTAGATCCATCACCATCTGAGCGTTAATCGCTGCCGTTGCCAACAAATCTAACGCTGGGAACGGATTGGCAAACGCCGTTCCTGCCACAATCCACTGTGCCTGATCCACCATCGGCATGGCGCGATCGCGGCGCACTCGATTCAATGCACAATTTGCTTCAAATTTGACTTCCTTTAAATTGCTGAGCGAACTCGACAAAATCAACTGCTGTCCTTCTTGCATCAAGATCTGATTGAGCCGTTCAACGAGGGGCAACATCTGCGGATTCGGTTTTTCTAGCCATTCTTGGGTCATGCCATCAGCAAGCACCTGACGAACTCTGACCTCCTTCGGGTTGGTTGCGATCGCAATCACATCGCGCGGCGGCAGCATTCCCTGGACTCGTTGCCGTAGTTGAGTCAGAACGATCTGCTGCTCTTCAGGACGATACTGATCGCGTTTATTTAACAACAGAATTAATCGCTTTTGAGCCGTTGTGATGCGCTCGATCGCGTGCAGTTCTGTCGCCGTCAAATCGCCATTGGTCACAAACAGCACCAGATCAGACGACCGCGCCAACTGCCAGGCATCCCGCTCGGCAATCATTCCGTCTTCTGTTGCTGCAAATAATTCGGGTGTGTCGTTGATCACCAATTTCTGCGAGACTGGTGATTCCCAACTGCCACTCAGCCACTGAGCTAGCGTGGTTTTACCAACCGATTTGCCACCCATGACAACGAGGCGAAGTTCATCGCGCTGAAGCTCTTTTGTGGCGTGGTTAACCTGCGATCGCAAGTTTGACAACTGCTGGGCGCTACCGTCGTGGCTCAGATCCTTGACCTCAAACGCCAGTTGATCGATCGCGCCCTCTGTGTCGGTCAGCGCCGCTTTCACCGTCGTCAAGCTGAGAGGAGCCGCTTTCGGTGACATCGGTTCGAGGGGTTGGAACTTCAACACTGCCCAGGCGATCCCACTGCCAATGACGATCGCAGGCAGCCAGTCTCCCAAGGTTTGGTTCAATCCATCAAACCCTAGCGCAAGCAGGGTCAACCCCATACCACTGTAAATAAGCGGACGACGCCACTGAACAGCCATTTGCAACACACTTCGCTGACTACTGACTCCCAGGATAAAGCAAAGTCTCGCGATTCGTGCAGGCAACTTGCCCAAATGCAAAAGACCCCGGTTGCTAGAACTAGGGTCTTCTACATCGTTTATATGGTGGCGGGGCATGGATTTGAACCATGGACCTTCGGGTTATGAGCCCGACGAGCTACCAGACTGCTCTACCCCGCGTCGCCTTATCTAAGATAACGCAAAAATCCATAAGTTGCAATCTTTTGGTCAGAAGGTGAAGATGGAAGGGCTTTTTATCTCAGAGCTATGGCAACTTGGCATTGTATGAAGCAGTGCGGGGCGTGTTGCAATCTCGATCCGAGCGATCGCCCTGATCTTGAAGACTATCTCACTCCGGATGAACTCGCGCTCTACCTCAGCATGGTGGGTCACGATGGCTGGTGCGTCAATTACGATTCGTTCAACCGCGAATGTCGCATTTATGAAGAGCGTCCGCGCTTTTGCCGAGTCACCCCAGAGACGTTTGAGAGACTGTACGGCATTGAGCCAGAGGAATTAGATGAGTTTGCGATCGCTTGTTGCCATGAGCAAATCGAAGGAGTGTACGGCGATCGCAGCCTAGAACTCTTAAGATTCGATCGAGAAGTAGGAATGGGGTAGCAAAATCTCGGCAATGCAGGTAAACTGCTAGATAATGAAAAGAAAATGAAATCTAATTTCCGTCATGACGATGACTCCCCTCCCCTCCCCTAACAGTTTAGAAACCCATGAGCCTTCGCTGCTAATTGTGAGCGAACAGCCTCTAAACGTTTCTACTCTGTCTGCCAAAGGTCACTTTCTCAGCGCGTTTGGCTCAACATTTGTGACGATCTTTTTAGCAGAGTTGGGGGATAAAACTCAGGTCGCAACCCTGCTCATGAGCGCCCAATCTCACGCACCATGGATCGTGTTTGCGGGGGCAGCGTCTGCCCTAGTTTCAACAAGCTTGATTGGGGTGATCATCGGTCGCTGGCTCTGTCAAAATCTCTCTCCCAGAACCCTTGAGAAAGCAACAGGCTGTTTGCTGCTCGTGATCTCGATGCTGCTAGTACTAGATATTGTGAGGATGTAGGCGATGGATTGGCAGCTACTCGGAATTAGTTTTGTAACAGTGTTCTTAGCCGAATTAGGAGACAAAAGCCAGCTTGCTGCGATCGCGCTGAGCAGCAACGTTAAAAACTCCCCCAAGGCGATCTTCTTAGGTACGATCGCCGCTCTGATCTTGGCAAGTGCGATCGGGGTTTTAGTCGGAGAAGGAACAGCCCAGCTTTTGCCAACACGCTGGACAAAAATTGTCGCTGCCGCAGGATTTGCGGGGATGGCAATCCGACTACTCTGGTTTTCGTCTACCCCAGACGAACGAGAATGTCTGTAGCGCTGGCTCAAAGGTTTTGGAAAGTTCTGGCAGATACTCAAACAGGTCGTCAAATGGCGTCAAAGACATGATTTGCTGTTCAAGAACAGAGAGTGTGATTGGCGCAAAAATATTGACAAAACAAATTGACAAAATAAAGCCCCCAGCATGACTGGAGGCAATTAGAGTTCACCGCATCTAAATAAATTAAGCAACTAAGCAGTCTTAGAAAGCTGCTCAACATTCCAAAGCAACAGCATTCCTCCTGCGCTCAGCTTAAACACCTCAATCAGCCAATAGCTCAGATGAAGCTGATTCATCCCTGCCGGAATTGCCGCTGGCTCAAACAGATTGAGTTGCAATCCTAAAGCGCTCATGTGGGGAGTGAGAAAATAGGTGCAAGTAAAACTTGCGATCAGCAACAATAGCGAAAACATGACATGGCTTGGCTTCCGAATGTGCCCTAAATGATATTGCGTAAAAACGCTCGTGAGGACGAGAGCCGCACACAGTAATTCGAGACGATTGAAAGCTCCAAAAAGGCTATAGCCAGCCGTTGCAAAGTCAGGTTGAGTAAGCATTCCAGCTTGATATAGACTAGGCATGATTACCATGTCTAGAAACAAACTACTACTGATCCAAAAGCCCAAGGTAAAGATAAGAACCTTATGCCAGATGACGGGTTTTGAAGCAACGTGGGAAACCGCAGCCATTGGGTAAACCTATATTTGATTAATGTTCTAATTTGAGCTTAACAAAATCATTTTTGCTTGGCTGGGAATGCACAAGAAACTTATCAAAATTGCTTCTACTTTTCTAAAGCAAATGGGTCTAGCTTCAAGAAGAAAACTAGACCCATTTCATTAATCAACAGCAAACTAAAATTGATTCAGTAGAGGTTTACATTTGCTGCAACCTGCGATCGAAAGAAAATGTGAGAATCATTCACTTTCCTCCTTTTCTTCGCAGTAGTACAACTTAGATTTACGCATTAGATTTACACAGTGCCACAACAGTGACAGGTGGATGCGATCTGAGGTTGCAGTGGCTTTGGGTGGGGGGACACAGACCCAAAAGCTAAAGTAGAGATTGAGGAGAAATATCTCTCTGCGTCTTGTCTACTAAATTAGCATCGTTGCCCTGTCTTGAGGTTGAGTCGTAACAGAGCAAGAGCGAATTTAATAGAAGTTAACGATTGCTTAAAAGACAGAAATCTAATTGAATGAAAAGCAGATTACAGCAACGGTTTCACCCTAAAAATAGTGAGTATTTGTACTCAAATTACTAATATTAGAAGCAGTAAAACGTGCCATGAATAGACAAAAATTAGGTGTCTTGCTCTTAGGTATTTCAATCGGAACCGCCCTCTTGGCGGCACTCAGCAGCATTTCTAGCTCTGCTCAAGCCGTCCAGCTATCAGATGGAACTGTTTTCTTTATATCGCCGCCTCGCCTAGAGGGAGCCTCAACCACGCAAAACTCTGCTCGGGCGTGGGTTGTAACGTATTACTTCACGGTGACAATTCCTGAAAATGCGGGAGAACCGTTGCAGAAAGTGACGATCGCTCAGGATGAAAATACAGATACGGTCAGATTTTCCTTAAGAGAAACCGAGGCATTTGAAGGATCACGGGGGCGGCTGGGAGCAACGTTGCCCCTGGGTGGTGTGAGCAGCGACCCAAAAACAAGGGCAGTGACGGTGACGTTTAACCCACCTGTGGAGCCTGGGAAAACGGTAACGATCGCGCTGTCTCCTCGGGCAAATCCAGACTATGCTGGGGTGTATTTGTTTGGGGTAACCGCCTTTCCACCGGGAGAAAAGCCTCACGGTCAGTTTCTAGGCTTTGGGCGCTTCAACATTTACAGTAGTGGACTAGACGCCTTTTTTAGATTCCGCTAGCCAAACGTTGTTCCGTTTGGTAGGGGGCAAAGCTGGCGGATCGTTGCTTGAGGAGGCTAGAAATTTCGATCGGGTCAAGTTGGGGATCGAGGGTTGAAGGGTGATGTAGAGGCATAGCCGCAAAGCAGTGCAGAACAGACAAAACCGACCCTTCTGAGTTCAGAACGATCGGTCTTAACCATGATTGAATCTTTGGAATTGAATCTTGATAATTAAGCTTGTCTTCTAGCAAGAAAGCCTTTGATTTGAACAAGTGCTGCTGCGCCAATTTTAGAAACTGCCCAGCCTCCAGCTAACAAGACGGGCAACAAAACCACCAATACGCGCCAATCCATACTAGTGCTTTCTCCTCTTAAGGGTGTTCATTATTCTTTAAGTTTTAGCGCATTTGGTGGCGTTTTCAAAGTAGTCTTCTCAGGTTATTTACATTTGTACACAAAAACCGGGATCTGTGCCTTTACCAGCGTGGACGAGAGCCAGCTTTTCGTAGCGCTGAGCATGGTCGATCAGATGGGCGACTTCAGAATCGGAAAGGGGGCGGAGAGGTTTGGCAGGAACTCCGACAACCAGCGATCGCGGCGGTACATCTTTTGTGACAACCGAGCCTGCGCCGACGATGCTGCCCGCCCCAACCCGGACGCCATCAAGTACGATCGCACCAATGCCGATGAGACAACCCCGTTCGACTTGGGCACTGTGAATAACGGCACGATGCCCAACGGTCACAAAGTCTTCAAGTACCGTGGGGTTGCCTGGGTCTCCATGCAAAATTGCCCCGTCTTGAATATTGGTGCTTGCTCCGAGCCGAATGCGTTCGACGTCGCCTCGAACAACTGCGCCATACCAAATGCTAACCCCGGCGGCAATCTCAACCCAGCCGATCACCGTTGCATTGGGGGCAACAAAAGCGGCTTGAGAGAGGTCGGGTTGAGTCCAGAAGGGGGAGTTTGGCATCGAAAATGGTGTCAAAATGATCCACTGGGGTTGAGGATGATTCTAGGAAGGGGGAAAACATCGCCAGTTATAATGATTTCACGATTGTCGGCGCACAGATCACCGTTTGAGCAAACTTTTGAGCGATCGCGTTTCATGATCAATTCCAGCTTCCAATATCCTATTTTCGGACCCGAAATCCAGTGTCCTCACTGTCGCCAGACAATTCCGGCGCTCACGTTGACGGATACCTACTTGTGTCCTCGTCATGGCGCGTTTGAGGCAAGCCCTGATTCGGCGGAGCTTGTTCATCTCCAATCGGGGCGGCATTGGCGGCTCTGGAACGACGAATGGTATCGGCAACACACCCATCCTGATGGCATTCGCTTTGAGATTCATGAAGCGTTGGATCGGCTCTATACACAAGGTTACCGGGCAACGCGGGTGGTGATTGCTCAGCGCTATAAAGAGTTGATTAGCACCTATCTAGAGCGCAGTACGCCTTGGCGGGGACAGAGCGATTCGCCAAAGCCGAGACTGTATGGGCTACCGGTGGAATTTAGTCCTGATCCCAAAGAGGAGCCATGTTGGGATGTGATCAATTTTGATCTTGAGAAGGAGCCGGGCGCGCCTGTTAGGTATCCGTATTTTCGGTTGTTTGAGTAATCGGTTGCTTGAGTGACCCCTAAAGAGTAAAGCTATGTAAAGATTTAGACAAGAGGACAGAAAATTTGGATTTTGGCATCTGGGCGCAGGAAACTGGCTGAACTGACTAGGATGGGAAGATAGCTAAATTCCCCTTTTGTTTCTAAATATGCATCACGTTTCGATCCGTTCGGCGGATATCTTTCGAGCGATCGCATTCTACGAGCAGCTAGGGTTCTCGGTTTGTGAACGGTTTACGACGGGGTATACCCTCGCCTGCTGGATGGAAGGATTGGGCGGACGGATTGAATTGATTCAGATCCCGGAGCCACAGCCTGCACCGGATGCGTTTGGGGACGAGCATTATGTGGGGTATTATCATTCGTCGTTTGACTTGACGGAACAAACGGATGATTTAGGCGGTTGGTTAGAGCATTTGAGACACAAGTTAGCGGCGCAAGCTCAGACGCTGAAAGTTTTGTTGGAACCAGAGCAGCAGATGATCGGCGATCGCGTCTATGAGGTCGCCTTTGTTGCCGATGCAGATGGATTGCCGATCGAAGTGCTGAGGCAGACGAAGTAGAGTACGATACACTCACCTTTTTGTCTGAGTGATGCATGCCTGCTGAGCGAATCGAGCCGTTTTTAGAGAATTGGACTTATCTAAAAGTTGAACTCAACTGGTTAGAGCGACTGCTGTTGCTCACGGTGGCTCGGCAGCGCAAGGATTTAAAGGACGTTGAGCGGGTAGCACAGACCAAAGCTGACCGGGCCACGAGCCATTGGTGGAAAGGTATGGTGAGTTTGGAGGGAAATGCGTCTTACGACTCCCCTCCAGAGCGCAGGAAGGCATCGGCAGACGGGCATCTGGGCAATTATCAGCAGCAGATGGCAGCGCGAATTCGGGCGAGCCGAGAGCAGGGAGTTGGGTTAGCGTTGCCGATTGTGTGCGATCGCTTCAACCTCTCCCTCTTCGAGAAAAATGTTTTGTTGCTCGGTCTCGCGCCCGAAGTGCATCGTCGTTATGGGCAACTGTACGGCTATTTGCAGACCGGGAAGGAGGGACAGGAGCTACCCTCGGTAGATTTAGCACTGCGGTTGTTTTGCCGCAACGACAGCGAGTGGAGAGACGCGCGTATGGCGTTTCGCGCATCTCCGCAGGAACCGCACTTCAGCCCATCAGGAGCATTAATTGATCATCGGCTAGTGGAGCTTGATGGCGATCCATCAATGCCGTTGCTGAGTCGGACGTTTAAGGTAGCAGATCGATGGGTAGATTATTTGTTGTCTGAGGTGCCACAGTGGGATCAGCCCTTAACAACGCAGGCAGAATCCCACAAATTGGAGCGGGGATCAGCGAGGTTTTATCGCTCAACGGAGGTAGAGCACGTTGTGCCGTTGGTGTTGCCAGACCGGTTAAAGGAGTCCCTTTGGCAGTTGAGCGATCGCATTGCGTTTGGGGTGCAGGTGGATGACGCCTGGGGCTTTCGGCAGAGGGGAGAGTTGCCTGGAGCAGTGGCGCTGCTAGTGGGAGCAGCAGGAACAGGCAAGACAACGGCAGTCCGAACCATTGCCCATCGGTTAGATCTACCGTTTAGCGATGTGGATGTGGCGTTGCTGACTCCATCAGAGCAGATCTTAGCGTTAGAAGCACTGACAATTGACGCACCGACGGTATTGCTGATTTGTTCTGCCGAACAGTGGATCGGGCGATCGGCTTGTGTAGTGCCAGTTGAGATAGCACAGTTTTTTCGGACACGGCGATCGCAGCGAAGCCTGACGTTTTTGAGTGTGCGATCGCTGCCAGCGATGCGGGCGGAGGTGCGATCGCACCTTCACGTCGTTCTAACGTTTTCCCATCCCAATCCGGCGGCGCGGCTATTGCTGTGGAAACAAGCGTTTGCGCCTCCCGCGCCATTGGCGGAGGATATAGATTGGCAGTGGTTGGCTGAAAAATTTGTGCTGACGGGGGGAGAGATTGGTGCGATCGCTCGATCCGCCGCGTTTTTTGCAGCAAGGGAAGGGGCGACAAAAATTGGCATGAGCCACCTCACGAAAGCCCTGAATGTTAGATAAACAGTCAACCACAACGGTGAGCGCCATACCGTGAGTGACAAAGAACCAAGCCTGCAACCCATGCGATCGCAGGCTTAGACCACTAGCTGAGTTATGGCTAGAAGAGAATGTTCACCAGCTTAGAGAGCTATTTCAACCATCGAAATTCGCTCGACAAATAGACCTCGACAAATAGACTTAGCTTGCAAGCAAACATGAATGCCGAAGCAGCATTTTTGCTCTATTCACCTTCTGGCGGTGCTTCTGGCGGTGGCTCTACGGGTGCTGGAGGCGGTTCTATAGGCTCTGGGGGCGGTGCCTCCTCCACAGGCGGTGGCTCTACAGGTTCGGGGGGTAGCTCCACGGGCGGTGGTTCTACAGGTTCAGGCGGTGGTGCCTCCACAGGTTCGGGGGGTAGCTCCACGGGCGGTGGTTCTACAGGTTCGGGCGGTGGCTCCACAGGTTCGGGCGGTGGCTCTACCGGAGTTGCTTCTACCGGGGGTACTACAGGCTCTGGTGAAACGGGTGGAGTGTCGGGGATCGGCTCAGATGCCGCCGCAGGGGGACGGCTTTCTTGCGCCTCTCGCTGAATCCGCTCTTGCTCTAACCGATCCCGTTCTGCTCGTTGTGCCTCCCGCTCGGCTCGTTGCGCGTCTTCAGCCTGACGACGCTCAGCATTTTGGCGCTGAAACTCTGAGTCTTCAAGCTCTGAGGTAACTCGAATGCGCTGCCCTGTGTAGCCGCTCTCTGAAGATTCGTACCGCCGCCGCTCGATCGCAGCTTGAGCTTTACGATCAACCTCTGCATTTCCGCTAGAGTTTCTCAATCGAATGTTCGTCGGCTTGCCGTCTTTGTCAACATCAAAATCAAACCGTGCTGATCCTTCTGCTCCTAAATACTCATCTAGGCTACAGTTGTTTTTGCATTTGGGTCTTCTGTTGCGTTGCGAAGAGTCACCCGGTTCTCTTGGTGGGGCTTGCCGCACGGCAACAGGAGAAGGTTGCGCCTTGGGCTGCTCAGGTGGCTTCCCTTGCTGCCCATTTCCTGTTCCACTTCCCGTTCCTGCGCCATTTCCGCTACCAACTCCGTTACCACGACCTTGGTTACCAATTCCATCTCCTCTGCCACTGCCAATCCCATTTCCTATTCCGTTTCCACTACCTATGCTAGTCCCCGCTTGAGGTGCGATCGTTGAGTTGCTCGCTTGATTGCTATTTGGACTGGTTTGGGGGAGTGTCTCGGCGGAATTAGCAGGACTGGGACTTGCCGCGATCGTTGGAGATGGGCTTGGAGATGGGCTGGCTGCTGTGGGGCTTGGAGAGACTGAAGCGCTAGGTGAGGGGCTTACAGAAGGGGTTGGGGTTGGGGTCGGAGTTGGCGTCGGAGTTGGCGTCGGCGTTGGGATTGGCTCTACTAAATCTTCTACCACCTCAGGTTCTTCTTCAGGAACCGGCTCTAGGGGAGCAACAGGATCAGGTAATGTTACTTCAGGTGCTATGGCAACCTCGGAAGGAGCATCCGCAGGGCTGGGATTGAACAGCGCAAACTGCTCATTTCCTCCACCACTCCCGCCAGCATCACTTCCTATGGGTGCATCTTCTGGCAGATCCTCAGGAATCTGCTCTTCAGCAATGATCTCAATTTCGTCTTCTTGGTCAGCTATTGCTGGCGGCAGACGCCACACAAAGGCAAATAGAGCAAGCAATAACAGATTCAGCGCGATCGCGCTTGGGAACCCTAGCGCCAAGAATTTTTTTTGCAGGGCAGATTCTTTCTCCCGTTGCTCAGTAGCGATAGTGGAGAGACTCATGGGCTATTGATACCAAGTTGCATTTGCGATTTTCTCCTTATCAGGCTAGTTCAGCGCGTTGTCCCTGTCAAGAGAGAATCGGTATCAGTTTCTACGCACTTACTAACTTTAAATTTACAATTTTAGGGTCTCAGCCTCGTAATTTTAGAATTTCAAACAAGGATTTTGGATAAGCAATTTTAGACAAACGAGCTTTGTGCGATTAGGTTCTAAAATCTGAGAGAGTTTTGTAGAAATACTTGACAGTTATTATCACTAGCTTTACGCTCACTAGAATGCGGGTTTTATCGAAGTTTTCTCATAAGCGTTGTTTTCTGAGATCTTCGCTGGTTCTCGTAGGTGGAAAAATAATGTTGCGATCGCCGTTGGAGCAGGTTCATGCTTGAAGCACTGTCAAGAATGCCGGTAAGTGGGCTAATTATTGTCATTATTCTTTTTTGTTTTCTGGTTGTGGCAACTGCCCTGATTGCCGAGCGCATTCGGTTTTGGATGACGGTTTCTCAGCGTCAGCCTCGGTTTGCTAAGGAACTGGTCGAGCTATATCGCCAACAGCCCGAACTTGTTGAGGAGAAGATCAAGCGAAATATTGACCTACCGATCTCTCGCATTTTTTCGGCGGCACTGACGCTGGATCATCCCTCCCCTGAAGAGTTTCGGCTAGCGATGGAAAGCGAATTGCAGGCCGAAATTCCGACTATGAAGCGGTTTGGCGGCGTGCTGGAGATATTTGTGGGACTATCACCTTTGCTGGGGCTGATTGGGACAATTACAGGACTGATTACCGCGTTTGGGTCGCTCAATATTGGTGATATTGGCGGAACGAGAACCGCAGGCGTTTCAGCCGGGATCAGTGAGGCATTGATTACGACGGCGGCGGGGCTAATTGTGGCGGCGTTGTGTCTACTGTTTGCTAGCATTTTCAGAAATATTTATCAGCGTCAGATGGCATTGATTCAAGAATATGGTGGGCAGCTTGAACTGGCGTACCGAAAATATTACGATCGCAACCCTCAGCCATCTTCTGTGATTGATCAACTCTCGATCGCTATTCATCAATTAGCCGCCAAAGGCGAACCGTCGGGTTACTAGTTTCAACGTTTGAATTTCACGTTTGAATGTCAACCTTTGCTCTCACCCGCGACCTTTTAAAATTTTCTCTAATCCTATGCGTGCTCCTCAAGAACAGGATTCTCCTCTCGATCTCAATCTCGTTCCGATGATTGATGTTGTTTTTTCAATTTTGACCTTTTTTATTGTGTCTACGTTGTTTCTCACCCGATCAGAAGGATTGCCCGTTAATTTGCCGCAAGCTGCCACTGCAAAATCTCAGCAGCAGACTAGGATTGCGGTGACAGTTAAGCCGGATGGTGAGGTTGCGTTAAATAAAGTACCGATTGCGTTAGCACAATTGGAAACGGGAGTGAAAACGCTGGTGACTGCTAACCAACAAGCTGTTGTTGTGATTAATGCCGATGAAAAGGTAGATCACGGGCAGGTGATTGCAGTGATGGATGAGATTAGAAAAGTCGATGGGGTGAAACTCGCGATCGCAACGAGAAAAAAATAACTCTGTTATCTCTTTTTCAGCTTTAGCTTCAGCGACTCCATAACCACTCCATAACCATTGGAGTTACTAGAGCTACTTTTGAGTTTGACAGGTCTTTACCTGCCTGGCGTTGCATTCATTAAACTTATTGCCTCATAATTCTCGCTCTAGCCGCAATCTCAAGGGCTGACAGTTTGTAACTGACATCCCATGGGTGATTGATGCTAAATAATACCAAATTAATCTGTAAATGCTACAGACCTGCGACCTCCCCCAACCCCTCCTGAGTCAGGAGAGGAGCCGGAAAGTCCCTCCTGACCCAGAGGAGATACCGTAGGCAGGGGGGTCGAGGATCTGTCGCAGTGAAACATCAATTTGGTATAACCTATTCATCAGCAACAGAGACCAATAAAAAAGCCCAGTCATTACTGACCGGACTCTAGAGCTACTCTCTCTTAAACCTGTAAAACTTTTGAGTTCGCAAGGAACTGCATGTCTGACTGAACGTTGTTAAGCAACGTTGCAAATTCTAAAAGCGACTAACGCCTTGAAGCGCCTCGCTCTTAGAGGTCACCGTTGCGAAATGCCAACAAAAAGATCACGACCGGACCTGCCAGCATAATCATTCCTACCAAGGTCAACTGTGCGATCGCTTCAAAGTTAATGTTACTTAGAAACTCCATTTCTCCTCCCAACTAGCCCGATCGAGCTATAAACTAATGCTGCGCTAAGCGCTATTCTATCGGTGGATTTGCCCAAATTTTAAGGAAGTTTACAAAACTCAATAAAACTCTACTCTGGTGAAGTAAAAGTCTTTGCCCTCATACCCTTCCCACTTCACAGTTTCTCATATTGTGGGAGTTGTTAAACTCTAAAAAGTGAAATGTTTCGGCGCTACTCCTATGGAAATTCTGATTGTTGAAGATGAAGCGGAAATCGCTCAACTGATTCAGCTTTATCTAGAAAAAGAAGGATTCTCCTGCCGCACCTGCCGGGATGGATTGACGGCACTGCAAGTGTTTCAAGAGCAAAAGCCTGACTTGATTATTCTAGATCTGATGATTCCCGGACTCGATGGCTTAGAAGTTTGCGCGAGGATTCGCCAAAAACCAGGGCTAAAAGATCCGTATATTTTAATGCTAACGGCAAAAGGGGAAGAACTCGATCGCATCATTGGGCTTTCGACAGGAGCCGATGACTATATGGTGAAACCGTTTAGCCCTAAAGAGTTGGTTGCCAGAGTTCGAGCGCTGCTCAGACGCACCCTGCGACAAGGCGGGCAAAGCCAAGTCTATCGAACTCAAAACTTTGTGGTGGATTTAGATCAGCGTTCAGCGTTGCGGGCGACTCTAAAAAAACCGGCGCAGGGCGATGCAGATTGTCTTGAACCCCTTGACCTGACGACGCTAGAATTTGATCTGCTCTCAACATTTATGAGCTACCCTGGTCGCGTCTGGAACCGGACTCAACTGATCGATAAACTGTGGGGCAGCAACTTTTTTGGGGATGAACGCGTGGTTGACACCCACATTGCTCGTTTACGCAAAAAAATCGAACCTGATCCAGCCAACCCAACCTTTGTAAAAACGGTGATCGGCGTCGGTTATAAATTTGAAGACGCCGCCGCGTAAGGTTCATGAATAAGCTCAATCTCAGTACTCGGCTTTTTTTGTCCCACATGATCGTCATGATTGTGGGCATTAGCACGCTCTTAGCAATCGGCAAGATCTATTCCCCTCAGCTATTTCTTGTGCATCTCGAAAAGCTTCAGGGCTATGGGTTTAACTTGGTTTACGTCAAGCGGCAACTGGTAGAAGGGTTTGATTCTGCTTGGAGCCGGGGGGCGTTTTGGTCGGTGATTGTGGGAGGGACTACCGCGATCGCGCTGAGCTATTGGGTGTCGAAACGGATTATGCAGCCCCTAATTCAGATGGAACGGGTGACTCGTCGGTTTTCTGCGGGGCATCTAGAAGAACGAGTGCCGACAAACGAAATTCCTGAACTTAACCGCTTAGCTCAAAGTTTCAACCGGATGGCAAAAGATTTGGAAGGGGTGGAGCAACGGCGGCGAGAGCTAGTCGGTGATTTAACCCACGAATTGCGAACGCCGTTAACGGTGCTAGAAGGCTATTTAGAGGGATTGGGAGACGGAACGATCGACCCTTCGGTAGATATCTATCAACGTCTTGCCAAAGAAACAACCAGGCTCCGCAATCTCGTGAATGATTTGCAAGAATTGTCTAAAGCAGAAGCGGGCTATTTGCCGATTAATTTGCAATCTTTTAATCTTTACCCGCTACTCAGTTCACTGGTGCAAAAATTCTCAGATCAATTATTAGATGACAACCCCAGTCTAACGTTGGACTGTCCTCAAAATCTGCCGCTTGTGCTTGCCGACCCGGAGCGAGTTGAGCAGGTTTTGGTAAATCTAATTGGGAATGCGCTCCGCTATACTCTTCAAGGTCGCGTCACTCTGAGGGCATGGAGCACAACCACTCAACTTTGGGTCGCCGTAGAAGATACAGGGCAAGGGATCGCGCCCGAAGAACTACCCCATGTGTTTGAGCGGTTTTGGCGATCGGATCGATCCCGCGATCGTCATTCTGGCGGAACGGGCATCGGGTTGGCGATCTCTCAGCGATTGGTCGAACTGCAAAACGGTGTGATCCAAGCCGAGAGCGAACTTGGCAAAGGCAGCACCTTCCAATTTTCTCTACCCATCGCGCCTCAATCTTCATTTATTGCGGCGATCGCAAAGCGATAAGCCTTGATACCCTTGTTTGCCTGTCAATTCGCCGCGATAGCAGAGTCATGCAGATGTCAAACGCTGTCTGTAGCCTAGAACTGATGCCAGTGGAATGGATGAATTCGGTTTAGCGATCGCGCCTGGGTCAACCGGGCAAACATCCCGTCAACTATGGCTGTGCTACCCTGCGATATTATTTTATGATTTTTGACTTGCTGATGGTCGGTATGATCATTCTGTGTGCCCTCCTCGTCCTTCGGTTTTTATTCCCTCGTAGCAAGCTTTCTTACTCACCAAGGCGAAAGCGATCGTAGGGTTTCAATACTTGGTTTGCGAGGTGCTAATCGACGGGTCAGCGATGGAAAAATCTAGCATTTAAGGCGAACAGGTTGGGCTGCAAATCTCTCCTTTCCTGGCAACACATCTCCTCAAAGGCAGTGAAAAAAGAGGCAGTGCTGAATGCAAGTACGATTTGCCCTTCTCCCAAACTCTTCTCCTTGGGAAGAAGAGAGCTAGAATTCTTGTCCCCTAACGCCAAAAAAGACAGTAAAAAACCCAGTAGCGCGACACCACTGGGCTGGTAGCTGTGAAAGTTGATACTCTCTAAATGAAATGACTTATAGATATATGGTCGCAGAGAAAGGCAAAAACCTCATCTGTGTTTTCACGGGATCGCCACAACTTTTGCATAAGGTGTGTTTGGATAAGCTAAAAAACCCGTAAGGGTACGGTAGTCGTTTAGATCGAGTAGAGAATGAATAATTGAAAGCGCAAGCCGCCTTAGCTCTGACAGACATGCCCAATCTAGGTTTTCAAACGGCTGAGGGTGAAGCAGATCTGAGCGTTCGTAATGGTCAGATCATTTACAGATGGGTGACAATATTAACACGATATCATTACCCTACGGCGCATGATTTTGGGGGATACTTTAACGCTTATCAAGGAATGCAAATTATATACTTTCGGTCATGCCTACGCCTGGATGCCCTCAGTCCCAACCGTTCTACCTGGGGAGAGAGGGCGCATCCGGGTTGATTTAAGCCATATGTCTAAGTTCAAGGTGATCAGTAAAATTTAGAATGGACACATTTGTTTTTATTCTCAAAGTGTTTCTACCATCGTTGGCACTTTCGATCGCTATTAAATATCTTGCCCCGTCTTTCCAGATTGCACCAACGTCTACTCATGCCTTAATTGCTGTGATCACACCATCGATCGTGATAGCGATCGCGCTCCTCGCCCAAAGCCGCATAAAGTGACCATTCATCGCCTCTACCCCATGATCTCAATCTGTAGAAGATGTCCTTGGATATCCCTGCTGCTGCTGCTCGTATCTTATGCGATTTTCGGCAAATTTTTGCTGACCATGGCGCATCCTTTCGTTTCCTTCGGACTGGCGATCGCATGGGGTCTTGTGCTCGCAGTTTTGATGATGAGTCCGATTCAAGGGCTACAGCGACTACTTGCCCGTTGGTTCACATCCGATACGGTTGCCTTCACATTTCTAATTGGCGTGGCTGCCTTTGCCTCGATTTTGTTGAACTGGTTCAAGATATTTTTGCCCTTTTTCATGATTTTCTCGGCAGAGTCTTTGGCACGGCTCGACCTTCAGACCGCAGAGTTTGGCAAATTTCAAGCGGTTTTTATCTTGGTGGCAACTGCGTGGGCAGGACTGGGGCTAGGCTGGATCGCTGCCCATTTGCTGTACTGATTGTCCTAACCTAGCGATCGTAGAAAACCCGCGCGTCAAACTGGCGATCGCGCAAAAACTGCTGCACAATCTCGGCATCGCGGCGAGTCGCATAAGGACCGACCGCCATGTGAAACCCAATCGGGCGATCGCGCAATCGGATGGCATCTTGAGCCACGCCTAGCTGAATCGCGCGATCGCGCAGCAGAGGCAACTCGCGCTCTGATCCCGGTACGATCGCATAATACCCACTCGGACTTTGCCCCCCCTCTGGTGGAATCTGCCCTCCAGAAAGGGTGGTAATCTCTGCCCTGACCCCACGAGATGCCAGAGAAGCAACCTGCTGACGGGCATTCGCCTCACTGTTAAACGTCCCTGTTTGAATCACCCGCCGTCCCCCGATCGTTTGCAGAAATGCCCCCGGTTCAATGGTTCTAATTTGCTCTAGCAGGTAAGGGCTGTCGCTAGCAACATAAACCCGATATTGTCCTGCGATGGGCTGCACAAATCCTCCCGTGGGTGGGGTGTAAATCCGCTCTCCGGGGACAGGGAAGGTGTTCTGAGGGGGCGTCGAAAAACCATCAGACGGTTCTAGCGGCGGAAGTGAGGGGGGGGGTGGCAGGGTTTGCTGAGCGGCGGCAGGGCGCTGTGTAGCGATATCAACTGTGGCTAACCCCATGGCTAAACCCGTGTAAACAACCCCTGCAACCGCAATCATCGCCAAGCGCCCACTTCCACCAACTGTTCCTAAAACCTGTCTCCCACACCCCATGTTTTTGCCCCGATTCAATAAACAACGATCGCGATGAAAATTTAGCGGTCAGTGTAACACGGACATTCGTCCTTAATTCATCAACTTTGATTCAGTGCCTTGGTTTCACTTCGCGACCCACTGCTGGGCTGCCCTATCTGGCTAATCGAACTGAATTGGAAACCCTGGGAAGCCGCCTTAGGTTGGTGCTTCATCCCTTGACCAAGAGTGTTAGCCTAGAGCTATATTTTCTGTTTTCAATCGTGTCCATGAACAAAGTCGTGGTTGGACTCTCTGGCGGAGTCGATAGTTCTGTTGCTGCTGCTACCCTGCACGACCAAGGCTACCAGGTCGAAGGGATGACCCTTTGGCTGATGAAAGGGAAGGGTCAGTGCTGCTCAGAAGGGATGGTAGACGCTGCCCAACTGTGCGAAGAATTGGGCATTCCCCATCACATTGTCGATACTCGCGATGTGTTTCAAGAAAATATTGTGGATTACTTGGTTTCGGGCTATAGCGATGGCATTACGCCGTTACCGTGTTCGCAGTGCAACAAGGCGGTCAAGTTTAGCCCCATGCTGAAGTATGCCCGTGAGCAGTTGGGGATTGATACGATCGCAACCGGTCACTATGCCCGGATTCGATTTGATGACGCAACACAACACTACCAGTTGATCAGAGCGATCGATCGATCGAAAGACCAAACCTATTTTCTGTACGATCTGAGCCAAGAAGTGCTAGCTCATGTCATGTTTCCCTTGGGCGAGACTCGCAAAAGCGAAACACGGCAAATCGCGGAAGAGTTTGGGTTACACACGGCTGAAAAGCCGGAAAGCCAAGACTTGTGTTTGGTCGAAGCGAATGGCTCGATGCGGGCATTTCTCGATCAATACATCACGCCGCAGAGGGGTGAAATCGTCGATCGGGCGGGAACGGTGCTCGGTCAGCATGAAGGAGTGCATCATTACACTATTGGGCAGCGCAAAGGGCTTGGCATTGCTCATAGCCAGCCGCTTTACGTCATTGGTTTAGATGCGATGCAGAATCGAGTCATTGTTGGGGAGCGGGATGCAGCGTTTAGCCCCGAATGCAGCGTTCAGCGCGTCAATTGGGTGTCGATCGCGCCTCCGACTGCACCCATCAAAGCCGATGTGCAGATTCGCTACCGATCGGCTCCGACGGCGGCAATGGTGATTCCACTAGATAGCGATCGCGTGCGGGTTGTGTTTGATGAGCCGCAGTTTAGCATTACGCCTGGGCAAGCGGCAGTTTGGTATGACGGGGAGGTGTTGCTCGGTGGAGGCGTGATTGAGCGGCAGCCAAACGAGGGATAAATTGACCGGCTGCTTGCGATGCGAGATCGGAAAATCCGACGGGTGAAAAGCTCAGCAGGGATGCGCGATCGCTCCTGTAAAGGAGGGGATCAGAGTTGTTAGGTATCTTGAAATACCTAAAGATTGGGCTGATCTGCTATGCGGGGATCAGGGCAAACCGATCAAGCATCTGGGGGCGAAGTTGGAATGGCGTGTTTGGAGGGACGAATAGGCTTGCCCCGATATTTGGAGTAGACCTGGGTGAATTCTGCCCCAAATAGGAGAATCTGGGCTGAGTAAAACACCCAAATCAGAATGACAACTAGCGATCCGGCTGCGCCATAGGTCGAACCAACACTGCTGCTTCCCAGATAAAGCCCAATCAAAAACCGACCAATATTGAACAAGATCGCCGTGACTCCAGCCCCAACCCAAAGGTTACTCCAGGGAATTTTAGCATCGGGAAGAAACTTGTAGATTGCTGCAAATAGGAAAGTAATTACGGCAAAGGAAAGAGCGAAATTAAGCAGTCTACCAATTGCAATAAAGTCAGGAATAAAATTGCCAAAGTAGCTGCTGATGAGGGTTAGCACTGCTGAAAGGACTAACGAGACGAGCAACAGAAACCCGATTACTAACACCATCGCAAACGACAAGAAGCGGGATTGGATAAAACTTTTCACTGCCCGTCCGGGCTTGGGCTTTACTTCCCAGATGATGTTGAGTGCCATTTGGAGTTGTCCAAACACGCCGGATGCACCAAATAGCAACACCCCAATGCTAACAATTGTGGCGATCGTGCCGCCTGAGTTGGGTCTGTTGGCACTCTCAATCAAGGCTGAAACCGCTTCGGCGGCGGGTCGTCCGAGAATACCTTGAAGCTGAGCGAAGACTTCTCCCCGCGCCGCTTCTTCGCCTAAAAAAGCACCCGCGATCGCAATGGCAATGATCAATAGAGGAGCTAACGAAAAGACGGTGTAATAGGCTAGTGCCGCCGCTAACATCGGAACATTATCTTCATTCCATTCTTGAACTGTGTCTTTCAGCAGGCGAATTCCGGTTTTGAAGTTCATAGCAAAGGGTACATACACTAGCTCTTTGTGTATCGTCTCTGACGGTACGATCGCACCACATCGTTCTACAGAAAGATTCAGGACGCAAATTGAAGGTTGCAATGTTGCCATCGGTTAACACTTGTCAATTCTTCCAGTTGTCAATTCTTCGCGCCCAAGTTCTGAGCGCATACTAAACTAGAGGTTGACAAATCGCTTCTAAAGCATCTCAGTTAAAGCATCTCAATGGTTCGTTCTCATGGAAAAATCAATGCAATCTAAGTCCCCCGATGCTGCCTTTTCGATGGAAGATTTCGCGAAAGCGCTTGAGCAACATGACTATCAGTTTCAAAAGGGTCAGGTTGTCACAGGCAAAGCGTACAGCTACGAAAGCGGTGGTGCGTTGGTGGATATTGGGGGAAAGTCTCCAGCGTTCTTGCCTGTAGAAGAGGCGAGTGTGAGTCAAGTCAATGATGTTTCGGCGATTTTGCCCTTGCAAGAAGAGCGAGAGTTTCTGATTATTCGCGACCAAAACGAAGACGGGCAGGTGACCATTTCGCTGCGCCAGCTTGAATATCGCAAAATTTGGGAGCGCTTGGCGGAGATGCAAGATAGCAGCCAAAGCTTGCAGGTGCGAGTAACGGGCATGAACAAAGGCGGTGTGACGATCGACGTGTTGGGGCTGCGGGGGTTTATTCCACGATCGCACCTCGTCGAGCGAGAGAATTTAGAAGCGCTCAAAGGACAAACCCTAACCGCCACGTTTCTAGATTTGGATCGCGATCGCAACAAAATTGTGTTGTCGAACCGGCTCGCGGCTCGCGCCCAAAACTTTAGCCAGCTAGAAGCCGGACAACTGATCGAAGGTAAAGTGACCAGCCTCAAGCCGTTTGGTGCATTTGTTGAGTTTGATGGCACCACCGGGTTGCTGCACATCAATCAGATCAGTCAAAAGTTTATCGCCTCGCTGCCGACGCTGCTCGAAGTGGGTCAGCCCATCAAAGCCATGATCGTTGATTTGGAAGAAGGCAGAGGTCGAATTTCGCTTTCAACAAAAGTGCTAGAAAACTATCCGGGTGAGGTGCTTGAGAGTTTGGCAACGGTGATGGATGAAGCGGAATCTCGGCACGATCGCGCCAGGAAAAATTTGCTGGGGAGTTAAGAGTTGGTTGTCTGTCAACGTTGAAATGATGGGGAGATGGGGAGATGAGTAACTTCTCCATACTTTCTCACCCCCCTCCCTCTCACCCCTGCCCACCTTATTCACCACCTATGACCACCATTTGGGAACTCGACTACTATTCTCGCCCCATCTTGGACGAGCAACAGAAAAAAGTGTGGGAAGTGCTGATTTGCGAAAGTCCGACCACGATCGATAGTCAGCCCGAAACGCTGTTTCGATTTTCCGAATATTGTTCAAGTTCTCAGGTCAACTCCGTTTGGTTGGCAGGCGCGATCGCAGACGCCATGTCTCGCGCGCCCAGCCCGCCCGACAAGATTCGATTCTTTCGGCAAGCCATGAACAACATGATCACCACTGCCTGCAAAGGATTGGATCTGCCAGCCAACCTTAGCCGTCGCACCTATGCCCTCAGCCAATGGCTCGACGATCGAATGCTGAGTATTTACCCAAAGCATCCAGGCTATCAACCGGCTGCCAACCCCTCCGTCACGTTTCCCGTCACCCCTCCCCAACCGTTGCCCGATGCGTTAGTCGGTCAAAAATGGATGTTTGCGACCCTGCCTGCCAGTGCATTGCAGGACATGAACGACTGGTCGATCGAGTTTGGGGAAGCTTTTCCGCTTGTGCTTGCCAAGGTAGAGGCAGAAACCCCCGTGTCAGGGCTGATCATCTACTCTTCGCGCGCGATCGCAATGGCAGCTTGGATGTCTGGCTTAGAACTAGCTGCCGTAAAGTTTGATGCTGCCTTGCCCAATCAACTGCTCCTCGAAACCGGCATCAGCGATCGCTGGTTGCTGACGAGTTTGGATAAAACAGCAAAACCAGAGGCAGAACAGTTTGAACGTGCCAAACAGCAAGCAGACGGGGTTCATTTTCTGGCAATTCAGACGAGTGCTGAAGTAGAAGCCTTTGCAGGATTTTGGCTGCTGAAAGATAGCACCTTGGCATCCTCCGCCAAAATCTAGCACTGGTTGGAAATCCTTTGAAATAGGGTAAACGAATCGTGGTTTGATGGGATGGGGCGCAAGTCCTCAGTATCATCACGGCGGCTGCTCTGAGGCATTTTAGGTTATGACGTTCAGCGATTCTCAACAAACTCGATCAGAACAATTATTAGAATTAGCCGCGCGATCGGGCGCTGAAGCCGCAGAGGTGTTTCAGTCGCGATCGCTCTCTCGCCCCGTGTATTTTGAAGCCAATCGGCTCAAGCAACTCGAAAGCGCTCAGGCAGAAGGAACAGCGCTGCGGTTGTGGAAAGCAGGGCGTCCTGGCTTGGCGGTAGCCTATGGGGATGTTGAGCCACAAGCGTTAGTCGATCGAACGATCGCAATTAGTGATCTCAACGAAGCTGAAGAGATTGAACTCTCTAGTGCCTCGAAACAGATTTACCCAGACGTCGGCGCATCGGTTGCGGTAGAAACCTTGGTGGAATGGGGGAAACACGCGATCGAACGGGTGCGCGATCGCTTCCCGGATGTGCTCTGCGGGGGCGGGTGGGAATGCGAAGCTGAATCGACGCGCCTGATCACCTCAAAAGGCTTAGATTGCGGCTACACCGACACCACATTGAGCGGCTATCTCGAAGTGGAATGGGTGCGCGGCGATGACTTTCTCAACGTTGGCGATGGACAAATCGAGCGCGGTTGCCTAGATCCAGATGCGATCGCGCAGCAGGTGCTTCAACGCTTGGAGTGGGCAAAAGAAAACACCTCTACCCCAACGGGGCGAGTGCCCATTTTGTTTACCTCTAAAGCCGCCGATATGCTGTGGGGCACGGTGCAATCGGCGCTCAACGGCAAGCAGGTGATCGAAGGGGCGTCTCCGTGGAGCGATCGCTTAGGGCAGGTCGTCACCTCCGAAGCAATTACCATTTCTCAACAGCCGACAGTCGGCCCGTTTAGCTGCCCGTTTGATGATGAGGGCACCCCCACGCGACCGATTACGTTTATTCAAAACGGCATCTTGCAGTTGTTTTATACCGATCGCACGGTGGGGAGAGCGTTGGGAAGCGGCACAACGGGCAATGGGTTTCGGTCGGGGCTAGGCAGCTATCCCACCCCTGGCTTGTTTAACGTTCTGATTCAACCTGGCTCAAAATCGCTCGACCAGCTAATTGCAACGTTAGACGACGGACTCGTTCTCGATCAAATGTTAGGAGGCGGGGCTGGCATTTCGGGTGAGTTTTCCATCAACGTAGACTTGGGCTACCGTGTTCAAAAGGGGCAGATTGTCGGTAGAGTCAAAGACACCATGATTTCGGGGAGTGTGTATACCGCCCTCAAAAGCTTAGTCGAAATGGGTGGAGATGCCGACTGGAACGGCTCTTGTCATACGCCTTCGGTGGTGGTAGAGGGGCTATCGGTGACAGGGCGAAGCTAAGGTCGTCTACACCAATGAAGGGTTATCTAATTGATAATTGATATTAGATGACCCTTCATTCTTGCTGTTATACCCAATTGATTTTTCACTGCGACAGATTCTCGACCCCCCTGCCTACAGCATCCCCCCTGGGTCAGGAGAGACTTTCCGGCTCCCCTCCTGGCTAAGGAGGGATTGGGGAAGGTCGCCCGTCTGTAGAATTTACAGATTAATTTGGTATTAAACAGCGGTGCTGCGCCAGAGCGTTACCCCCTCCTCAACCATCCTTAAACCTGATCAACCGTCTGGCTCTATACGAATCGGGTAAGTTGGACTCGGTAGCGATCTTTCTTTGTCACCATTACCTCTCCCACCTCAACGCGACCCTTGCCACGAATGGCGATCAGATCACCTGCTTTAACCGTGTGGCTAGACGATGAAATATCCTTCCAGTTAACGCGCACATCTCCACTGTTAATGATGTCTACCATTTTGCTGCGAGACATCCCAAAACCTGCTGACGCGATCGCATCAAGTCTCATCGACGCTTCCACAGTCATTAATTCTTTCTTCTTCGGCTCCCGAATTTTGAGTTCGCTCAACTCAATCTGGCGCGTCTTGATCGGAACCGATCGCACCTGCTGCAAGCTGGTTTCTAAAAACTCGACTAGCTCTGGAACCACGATCACCTGTGCGCCTCGCTCTCCTAACACAATCACGTCTCCAACTTTTTCACGCACTAACCCGGTGCCCAAAAGTGCGCCCAAAAAGTCTCGATGAGAGGCAGGATCAAACAGGAAATTTCCGGCAAGTTCGAGGGCGGCAAGCTCTACTTGGGCGGTGTCGAGGGGCAGATCAGAGCGGGCGATCGCAAGTCGGTTTCGTTCTGCTTGTGGATAGCCACCCCACGGCACTAACTGCACATCCGTCAATCGCCCAAAGGCTTGCTTTACCTCTGCAAATTCAGGAGGGGTGAGAAAATCGCTCTGAACAACCTCCCACGTTTTAATCGCCTGTTCTGCTTGGTCGATCACGCGCGCCACAGTTTCTCGGTTTTCTACACCTTTCAGCAGGTCTTCTCGCGGTAGCATGTAAAAGTCTCAATTGTGCTAGGACACTTCATTGTATCGAAGATAGTCCCGGCTCGGAGCAACCCTGCTATCCCTTGCAAGCTGCTATGACTCAAGCCAAACAGCGATTTCTAAGCTTTGATGAATATCTGACTTACGACGATGGCACCGAGGCATTGTATGAACTGTTTAACGGCGAATTGATCGAAGTGCCCCCAGAGTCAGGACAAAATACAGAAATTGCTGTCTTTCTGCTACTACAGTTTGCAGCAATCGTCGGACACCTTAGGGTTAGACCGCATGGGTTAGAACTTGAAGTTCGAGGCGAACCCCGCAATCGATACCCTGGTCTGACCATTCTTCGAGAAGAGCATGTCTCACAATTGCAGCGCCGCAACATGGTTCGGCTTTCGATGGCTCCTCCCCTGCTGGTGGTTGAAGTGGTGAGTCCGGGTGAATTGCAGCGCGATCGTGACTATATAATAGCCAAGCGATCGCAGTATGGCGCGATCGCAGTTCTTGAGTATTGGATTGTTGATCCTGAAATCGAGATAATATCGGTCTGCGAACTGGGCAGTGATGAGTATCAGGTGACGCAATTTCGAGGCAGCGATCGTATCGTCTCTGCCACATTTAAAGACCTACATTTAACCGCAGAGCAAGTGTTAAACGCAGGAGGATAGAAATACTATTCTTGGCTCTAGTAAAATGTCACTTTCAATTCTTCACCAAAATTTAGTATGAATTTTCAGTCGGTTATTTCTACATTAAATCAATTTTGGAGCAATCCTTCAGAGCTTGGCGGAGCCAATTGTGGCTGTCTTATTCTTCAACCCTATGACACGGAAAAAGGCGCAGGAACCAAGAGTCCGCACACGTTTTTAAGAGCCATTGGCCCTGAGCCGTGGTCTGTTGCCTATGTCGAACCCTGCCGCCGCCCCGGAGATGGACGCTATGGCGAAAACCCGAATCGAGTGCAACATTACTATCAGTATCAAGTGCTGATCAAGCCTTCGCCTGACAATATTCAAGACATCTATTTAGAGTCGTTGAAAACCTTAGGAATTCGCCCAGAAGATCATGATATTCGGTTTGTCGAAGATAACTGGGAAGATGCGGCAGTTGGCGCGTGGGGTGTGGGTTGGGAAGTGTGGCTCGATGGCATGGAAGTCACCCAATTTACTTACTTTCAGCAATGTGGCGGGTTAGATTGTCGTCCGGTTTCAATTGAAATCACGTATGGGTTAGAACGCCTAACTATGTACCTTCAAGGCGTGAATTCTATTTTTGATATTCAATGGAATGATGAATTGACCTACGGAGATGTATTTCTTCAAGGTGAAATTGAAAGTTCTACCTATAATTTTGAAGCCTCGAATCCAGAATTGTTGTTTACATTGTTCAAATTGTATGAACAAGAAGCCCAACAACTGATGCAAAAAGAGTTGGTTTTACCTGCTTACGATCACGTCTTGAAATGCTCTCACACGTTTAATTTATTAGATGCACGAGGCGTTATTTCGGTAACAGAACGTGCCCGTTACATTGGTCGAGTTCGTAACTTAGCAAGACAAGTTGCACAACTTTATTTGAAACAGCGTGAAGCAGCAGGATTTCCGTTATTGAAGGGCAAGATAGCATCAATAAGTTAATGTAAGGCAAGTTAATGTAAGACAGTGTTTCACGATTTTTAAAAGCTACCCCGACTGAATGCCAGGGCAGAGCAAATCAAAGCGAACCAACAAAAGTTTGGCTTATTGCGGGTGCGATCGTACTTGACCCATCCCAAACTAACGTGCGATCGCGCCTCATCCAAAACCGCGATCATAGTGCGATCGCGGTTCCTTTGAAGTTGCACTCTGCGCTAATCGTGCTGAATGGAAGAGAACGATCGCGCCTCACCTCCGCTATGAAAGAGAACGATCGCGCCTCACCTCCGCTATGAAGCTGAAGCTGCCTGATCAGGTTGATTTGACGCCGTAGTATCTGTTGGTGGCTTCATTGCAACAAGCGATCGCGAGATGCCAGAAAACAAAATGCTGACACCGACTAATGTTCCAAGCAGCCAAGGCGCATTAGACGGAAACTGAAGCCAGACCAATGCCCCAAGCAGCAGCGTTAAAATGCCATCAACGAGAACCCAAGTCCAGTTGGGCTGAGACCTCAGGCGAAATGCCAAAATAATATTGAAGAAGCCTTCAGTGAGAAAAAAGCTACCAAGTAATAGCGTCAGGGTTAGAACCCCCGTTAAGGGCTGGAAAAATAGCAATGCGCCTGTCACTACGTAGAGCGCTCCAATCAGCAGTTTCCAAGCAAAGCCCTCTTCACGGGTTTGAAAGGCATAAAAGATTTTCGTTGCGCCCGTAGATGCCAAAATCAAAGCAATCCAGGTTTCAACCACGATTGAAAAAGCAGTGGGCAGGGCAATTCCCAATACACCAAACCCAATTAAAAGAAGACCTGTCCAAAACGAGCCGTGAAATTTTTTTGACACGTTTGATTCTGTAGCAATTGTCATAACGCTTCTCTAACCAGTACAACCTAAGGCTAGAAAATCGCTTTAGACCTGATGAGTTCCTTAAGGTAGAATTCTCGCGCGCTGATTGATCTGTCTCTTGATGAGGCGATCGTTGGTATAACAACATGGCTGACCAACTTTATCCACTTCACGAAATACTCCATCCGCCCTGCGGTGGGAAGTGTCAACTGTCTTCTGTTTATAGAACAAATGTTTATAGAACAAATATCAATCGTGATCACGCTCGATTTTGGCAACTCCTGTTTTTGGGTAATAGTTCGCCAAAATTTGCAGATAGTCGTATCCCTGCTCTGCCAAATTTAGCGCCCCTAGCTGACTCATGCCTTTTCCTTTGAATGCCTCAATCACAATGCTGTCAGAAGCCGCATAGAGAGACTCAACAATGCCGCCCTCATAGCTGACAAATTCTCCCGCCGTTTCGTCTACGGCTCGGCTGGTGCGATCGTCTTCTCGCTCTGTACCACTATACACTTGGTAATATTCATCTGAACCCATGTGATAGAGGCTATTGACCGGTTTGAAGTAATAGGTCAAGGCATACGATCGCGCGGCTACCGCCTGAGCCTTGAGCGCCTGAGCATTCCAACTGGGAGACACTTCGCTGGCGACCACACTATGCAAATAGCGGCGTAAATCAACATAATTGACCACCCAAATTCGGCTACCCTGGGCTGCCAGCACAAACCGACCTCGATAGGGTTTGTTGCCCAAATACAGGATGCTGCCTGAGGTAGGCTCGACCACAACCATGCTCGGCAGTTGCGCTGTTGCCACCGTTAAGGTGTCACCGTTGGCTTGGATCGAGTAAGGAGTGCGGCTAGAGAGTTGCTGAAGGGTTTTGCCCTGACCATCGGTGATGATTGCGCCGTTAGAACTTGCGATCGCAGCAGACGAAACCCCCATCGCGATCGCAACATGCATCTGAATCAAACTATCGACCGTTCCAGACGATGCAGCAAAAGTCGCCTTTGATCGAGCGTTGATCTCCGCTTGCTCTTTGGTGTATTTAGACGGATCAACCGGGGTGGGCGTTGGTGTTGCCTGCTTTAATGCCTGAGGAGATGCAGAGGCTTGGGGCATCGACGGCAGCGCTAGCGGAGACGGAGTGGTAAGTTTTGCCACAGACGGTGACAAGGCAGGAGTAGCCGCAGGCAGAGAAACCGCTTCTGGGTAACGATGATGGACATAGGCACCCGTAAGCGGAATCAAGCCCAAAACGGGTAATAACAGCCAAGGGCGCTGCTGCACCCACTTGAAAACATCTGTCAACCGATCGTTGTGTGTCATCTGTCGTCCGATACTCACCTTTAACGGATCTTATTACATGACACCCAATTCGCTAATGCCCCGCCCCCGCCGGAAAAACAATAAATCGTTTCGTTGCTTCGATGCGCTTGCCCTTGTAAAAGAGATCTTCGTGGCGGTTGGTGTTGAGGGTAACGGTGACACTGTGCGGCCCAGTAGGCAACTTGTCTAAGTAGTGCCAAGATCCATACAGTCGCGTTACTTTCTTGCCGTTGACATATAAATGAGCATGACCCTCATTGACGGCGCTAGTCTGATTGACCCGCTCTGGCGCAAACTCAAAATTCTTAACCTTGACCTGCACATTCCAGCCGCCCATCGGATCAGGAGCAATGTCTAAATCGACAGCGGGGACAAGTATTCCTGCTGGAATCTCTAGCTTGCTGTGGACATGGGCGGCAGTCGGTTGGGTTGAATGGGAGTGTTCTAGAGCGGGCATTTCACTGGTGCTACCCTGCCCAGCAACTAAAGCGCTGAGAACGGTGATCAGCGCTGCGCTGAACCTCAACGGCAACGCACCCTTAGGGTTGTTATGATTCATGTTAAACATCCTGCTGCAAACACTCCCGACGGTTATGAGAACTACCAGCCTTGCTCAGCTTTTTCTAACACATACATTGCTACCGACTCGATTTGATCAGCGTTGAGCTTACTTTTGAAGGCTGGCATTGCCGCTTTGCCGTTGGTGACTTGAGCAACGATCGCGTCTAGGGTGTCTTTACTATACTGAGCTAGTGCTTCTTTTTTAAGCGTTTTTGCAGGGTTTACAGCGTTGCCGCCCTTCATGTGACAAGCGGCACAGTTTGCCGAAAAAATCTTGGCACCCACTGCGCTATCGGCAGCTAAGGCTGGTCGGGCGGTAAACAGGCTGATAAAAGTGATCAATAGAATGGCTGTCGTTACGAGTGTTCTCATCGGGCGAAATCTTTTCATGTCTCAAAGGTTAGGATCGACTTACTCTCCTATGCTGTCGTCAAGAGATTTTGTTCGTCAAAAGACACGTTGTAAAACTCAGCCAAGCTTGACCGGGCTAAGGCATTGATGTCTTGGTAGCAGCACCTCAAGGATTGGATAAAACAGACTCTCAACAGACTCACGACAGATTCACAGGGGTTGAACCCCAATCTGCCATTAAAGCGTGAGGTCTCTCGGATAAAACCGCTCACTTTCCACTACGCTAGAAAGCAGATTGTTCTTAGCCGGTTTTAACGAAGTCATGGCTCCTCTTCCCGACCATCGCCCAAAACACCTCTCGGTTGGTCCCCTCGAAGCTGAAATTCTTGCGATCGTTTGGGAACTCGAAACCGTCACGGTGAAAGATGTCCACGATCGAATCTTGGCTGACCCAGATCGGGAATTGGCATACACCTCGGTGACCACGGTGCTCAATCGCTTAACTACCAAAGGATGGCTGCTGTGCGATAAGCAAAATCGCTCGTTTACCTGGCGACCTCGGATTTCCCAGGCACAAGCGAGAGCTTTGCAAGCCTACGAGCAGCTTAATCAGTTTCTTGCGGTGGGCAATGCCGATGTGGTGGCAGCATTTGCCGACAGTTTGGATCAAGCCAGCGTCGAACAGCTTGACGCGATCGCACAACGTCTGAAGGCAGTTCGCCAAGCTAGGGAGGAAAAGTAATGCATTTAGTGTTGTTAATGCTCGCGCTCAGCACTGCGATCGCGGTGCGGTTTACCTGGAAGGCGTCGTCTGAGCAGTGGACGCGGCGGTGGAATTGGACGTTAGGCGTCTTTCTGTTTTCGCCGCTGCTGGTGATGATGAGCGCGATCGCGATTCTCTGCATGGGCCCCAAAGGGCAGATGGTGCGCTGGTGGGAAGGCTGGGGGAGTTATGCGATCGCCGTTGGCTTTTTAGCAGTGGGGCTTGGGCTAGCGGTGAACGGAGGACAGGATGCCCTGCGATCGCTACGCCGCGTTCGGGATATGCCTCAGCACGACGTGCAAGGGGTGTCGGCTCGGCTGCTAGCTCAACCCACGCCGTTTGTTGCCCAAATCGGATTCTGGCAGCCTGAGCTAGTCATTAGCCAGGGATTACTAGAAACGCTCGATCCCCGTCATCTAGACGTGGTGTTGATGCACGAAGAAGCCCATGCCCACTACCGAGATACCTTCTGGTTTTTTTGGTTGGGCTGGTTGCGCCGGTTAACGGCTTGGCTACCCCAGACCGAAGCCCTGTGGCAAGAATTACTGATATTGCGAGAACTGCGTGCCGATCGGTGGGCGGCTCAACGGGTTGACCCTTTGCTGTTGGCGGAGGCGCTGCTGTCGGTTGTGAGCGCTTCTCAGATCGAGCCAGATGATTTGTGCGCGGCGTTTAGCAGTGCGGTTGTCAAAAACCGCCTAACCGAGCGGATCGAAGCGTTGTTAGATGAGTCAGAATCTAGCCCTGAATCGTCTTTCATGCCCTGGCTGTGGTTGCTGATGGCGGTTGTGCCAATGGCGATCGTACCCTTTCATTTTTAGAAAGACTGGCGGTAAAAAGTAGAGACGCCAATCTGCTGATCGATGTCAGCCTCTTGCGATCGCATCTCTACTTCTTAATGAACCCTGGTGATCACCCCCGAAAGCGGAGTCGTCCTCAGCATCCCTGAGGAGACTAGCCGCAATCTAACTTAGAAACTTTATAAGTTGAGTCAGGGATTTTACGGAACTTTTACATTGCTCTAGATACCTTTGCAAAAACGCACTGCCGCAGGTTGCCGTTGGCAAGAATTTTCCTAGCGGCGGGGAGTGGGCTTCCGTTAGGCAGAGTGCGTCACCAAGCCCCACAGGAAAATTGCTAGCATCGCACCCAAGATGGCAACAATTACGCCAGGAATGCCGGGTAGAGAGTTGAGCGCGATCGTTCCTGTCGTGAGCAGCGTGACGATGCTTCCTCCCAAAAATGCGCCAACGATGCCGAGAATCATAGTGCTAAGAATGCCGCCACCTTGCTGCCCCGGATAGAGAAGCTTTGCGATCGCGCCTGCTACGATTCCTAAAATTGCCCACGCAATAATGTTCATACTAAGGTCTCCCAAAACTATAGTTAAAAATTTGCTCAACTGTAACTGATCTGATCAATCTGCTATTCAGAATATGAACAGATTCTATTAGCATTCGCAGTATATAACTTGCTCTTGTTTTTCTTAAGAAAGTGACAAACTAATTTAATAATTCCGAACCTACGACATCAAATGTATGCGTTTAAAACGACACTGAAAGCACAATTTTGAAACTGTGGTTCTAGATCCATGATCTTGAAACTATGATCTTAAAACCATGCTCTAGCTTGCATTCTAAAAGATGGTTAAATAATACTGAGCAGTCATTTTTACATTAGTTCTTGTCTCTATTACGTAATCTAGTTTCGATTTGGTTTCCATGTAATTTCTATTACACAATGTTCTCTTTGCGTTGATTTGCCTTGTGCTCTATTGCGGTTTTCCCCCTTCCTCAGGCGGTTTTCCTCCCTAGTTGCTCCTCTGATCCGTCTCTAAAGTAGATACATAACTACAACAAAATTTACGAGTGAGACCCACCGTAACAGATTTCGTCTGGTCTGGCATTTGCCCAGCAGACATAGCTAGTGGAGAACGTCCCGATGTTTGAATACTTCACAGACCAAGCGATCGCTACGATCATGTATGCCCAAGAAGAAGCACGCCGACTGCGGCAAAATTCTGTGGGCACAGAAGCGGTTTTGCTGGGATTATTGCGACAAAAAGATACGATCGCGGCATCGGCTCTCAACCAATTTGGGGTCACGCTTGACCTGGCCCGGCGAGAAGTTGAAAGCATTGTGGGTCGAGGGGTTGGCTCAACTCTCGCAGAACTTCCCTTTACACCGAAAGGCAAGCAAGTTCTCGAACAGGCGCTTCAGTCTGCTCGGCTATCAGGAGAGCGTTTTGTGCGCCCTCGCCATCTATTGCTGGGGTTGGTGCAAGATAACCAAGGGGTTGCCGCCAAGGTGTTGACCAACCTGAATACCGATTTGGCGGCGTTGCAGGCTCAACTTATGCAAGCGGCTCCTGAACCTGAGCCAGTGGCAGTCGGGGGTGATTCGGCGGCTCAGCGCGCTCAACCCATGCCGACCCTCGATGAGTTTGGGACAAATTTAACTCGCTTAGCCGCAGAAGGCAAACTCGATCCGGTGGTGGGTCGTGCCAAGGAAATTGAGCGAGTCGTGCAAATTTTGGGTCGTCGCTCTAAAAACAACGCGATTTTGATTGGTGAACCGGGGGTTGGTAAAACCGCGATCGCAGAAGGGTTAGCCCAGCGCATCTATGCCCAAGATGTGCCGGATATTTTGTACGACAAGCAGGTGATCCAGCTTGATATGGGCAGCTTGCTAGCAGGGACTCGGTTCCGAGGCGACTTTGAAGAGCGCCTGAAGACCCTGCTTGAGGAAGTGCAGCAATCTGGCAATGTTATTTTGATGATCGACGAGATTCATACCCTCGTAGGCGCGGGCGGCAATGAAGGCGGCATGGATGCGGCAAATTTGCTGAAGCCTGCTTTGGCTCGCGGGGCGATTCAGTGCCTCGGTGCAACAACCCTTGATGAGTACCGTCAACACATCGAGCGTGATGCTGCCCTAGAGCGGCGCTTTCAGCCAGTTGTGGTGGGCGAACCGTCGGTCGAAGAAACGATCGAGATTCTTAAAGGCTTGCGCGATCGCTACGAGCACCATCACAACCTGACGATTAGCGACGCGGCGGTAGAAGCGGCTGCCATTTTTGCCGATCGCTACATTCCCGATCGATTCATGCCCGACAAAGCGATCGATCTAATTGATGAAGCAGGTTCGTTGGTGCGGTTGAGACGGGTAGACCCAACCGTGAAACTGCTGAGAAAGCAACTGCGGCAAGTTGTCAACGATAAGCAAGCGGCAGTGACGGCTCAAAACTTTGATCAGGCGGGGCAACTCCGCGATCAAGAACTGGCACTGGAAGCGCAGATTTCGGAAGACCAGCCTTCTCCCCCATCGGGCGTTGTTCCCGTCGTTACCGCAGAAGATATCGCGCAAGTGGTATCTTCTTGGACAGGTGTTCCGGTGAATAAGCTGACAGAATCTGAGTCGGCGATGCTCTTGCACCTAGATGAGCGCTTGCACCAGCGCGTGATTGGGCAAGATGAAGCCGTTGTTGCTGTGGCACGCTCGATCAAGCGATCGCGGGTTGGCTTGAGCAATCCCCATCGCCCGATCGCCAGCTTTATCTTCTCTGGGCCAACCGGAGTGGGCAAGACAGAACTTGCAAAAGCGTTGGCAGAAGCTGTGTTTGGTTCTGAGTCAGCGATGATCCGCCTTGACATGTCGGAATTTATGGAGTCGCACACGGTGTCTAAACTGATCGGGTCGCCTCCGGGATACATCGGCTACGACGAAGGCGGACAACTGACTGAAGCCGTGCGACGCCATCCTTATACGGTGCTGCTGTTGGATGAGATTGAAAAGGCGCACCCAGATGTGTTTAACATGCTGCTGCAACTGCTAGACGACGGTCGCCTAACCGATGCCAAAGGTCGAACCGTTAGCTTTAAGAACACCGTGCTGATCATGACCTCGAACTTAGGCTCGAAGGTAATCGAGAAAGGGGGCACAGGGTTGGGCTTTGAGATGACGGCTGAATCTTCCGAAATGGCGGTCTATGGACGGATTCGCGATCGCGTCAACGATGAACTGAAGAACTACTTCCGTCCAGAGTTTCTCAATCGGCTCGATGAAACGATTGTGTTTCACCCGTTGAGCCGTGCCGAAGTTGCCCAGATCGCGGATCTCATGATTCAAGACGCTGCCCAGCGGATTGCCGACCAAGGCATTACCTTGCAGGTGAGCGATCGCTTTAAAGCGCGGGTTGTGGCTGAGGGCTTCGATCCGAGCTATGGGGCGCGTCCGTTGCGTCGTGCGATCGCGCGGCTGCTCGAAGATAGCCTGGCTGAGGCGATCCTTGCCGGTCAGATCCAAGCGGGAGACGCCGCGATCGTGGATGTAACAGAGGATGGTCAGATTTGGGTAAACCGCAGTCAGCCTAAGGTAGCAATGGCGGTTTAAGCGTTAGATCAATGCTGCGATAGACATTGCTCAATAGAGGCAATGGCAGCGACTTACATCCTCGCTGGGCTAAAATTTGAGACAGCAGTGATTGCACAAATTATCAGGAGAGACGTGATGCAGGAGTCTGTCACTTACCAAGCGATTCTACGAGAAGGTGTCGAACAGGGACTCGAACGAGGGCGGGAAGCAGAACGGCAAGAAATTGCGCTGAATCTTTTGCGCGAAGGAATGACGATCGATTTGATCAGCCGCACTACTGGACTCCCTCTTCAGGCGATTCAGCACCGTCAGCAGCAGATCTCCTGAACGATGCCTCTACTTCATGTAGGGGATTTTAGCGGTTGCTTCGCAGTTCCCGAAGGGTAATCGCAACCTCTTTCAGCCCTTCAGGAAACTGTTGATGCGAAATATTCCCTGTTTTGCTTTGAATGTATTTCTCAGCAAATTCAATCAAGTCTGAGGCGCATTCAGTTGGAATCGTACTGAAAAGATAAGTGGATTTGTTGGGAGCAGTGAAGGCAATGACGCAGGCGCGTTTAGCGCATTCGCGCAACTGCAAAGCAACCGCCATCCCACAAGCACCCCACAGGCTGGACTCGAATATCGATCGAAGAGTCTGCTTCGATTTGGCTTGCTCTAATAAAGCTGCGCCATCAGCAGGTTGACCTTCAGGATGATCTTCAGAGAAACAGCAAGATTGACAGAAAAAGATACCCCATAGTGAACTTCTTGCCCTTTGTTGTTGTAAGATGCAAAACCAATCGGTTTGATACCGAGTGCTATCAGAGGATCGAGCGAAGTTTCAGGTGACAAGGCAACAATTCGCTGGGGATTGAGTGGGACACAGGTTTTACCAGAGCTATGCTGAATGACTTGACATTCAAAAGACTTCAGGGAGGGATGAGGTTTCGAGATAGTAGCTTGAGAGCAAGCTGCAATGATTAACAAAGAAAAAGGATTAACAAAGAAAAAGCCACGAATAAAAACGCTAGCCGATATCGCTGTTTTTTCATCGCTTCATAAAGTGTTGACAAGGTGGTTTTCTAGGTCATTCAGGGTAGCATTCATAACGTCTCTTTGGACTTTCCCATACCTAAAATCGCCAGGATACTCAACCACTATGCACTTTCAGTGCATAGTGGTTGAGTTGAGCTATTGTACCTTAATGATATTTCCAGCAAAACTTACAACATGGCGAGTGTACTGTCTGACATAGTTTGTGATGACCTTTGGCAGGTTAGTCGTCAACAGGCACATCAAGCTGATCCACAGGATGCAAGCGATCGCATTGCTGAATGTCCGTTGCTGTTAGGCAAAGGCTATAAGCGGGACATTGAACTCCGCAATGGAATTGATTTGACTTTTCATCACTATTAACTCAAGGATGATTTGGTTGTCAATTGCATCCCGCCCGGAGAAACTGGCTATCTAGAATGGATGTTTAACCTCTCATCAGGGTTTCGATGCCCGAATGGAGTGCAGATCAGTCAAGGTCAGCATTTCCTCGCGGGTCTAGTTTCGCCGGGTGGTCATTTTGAAGGGCTAGCTTACGCAACGACTATAGAAGTTGATATTCATTTGCAACCAGAACAGTTGCAGGCATTTATCGGTGATCAATTAGATGTTTTGCCGTCTGAGGTACAGCGGATGCTAGCACGAGATGAAGCGCTCCCGTTTTCGCCAGTCCGCACAATTACACCTGCCATGCGTCTTGCTTTACAGCAAATGCTAGATTGTCCTTATCAGGGTGTGATCAAGCAAATGTATCTGGAGCGTTTGTTGGAGCGTTAGCTGCGGCGTTGCTTGTGTATTTGCTGGCGTGGGATCAGGGCAGTAGTCCAACTCGGCTAATTTTAGTCGGGGTTGCTATTAGCGCGATCGCGTCTGCACTGACCACACTGATGATTACTTTTGGTAATATTCTCAATGTCAGCCAAGCTTTAATTTGGTTAGCAGGTAGCGTCTACGGCTGTCGCTGGGAACACGTTGGGGCATTACTTCCTTGGTTACTTGTTGTTCTACCGTTTGCTTGGCTGCTTTCTCGTGAATTAAATCTGCTCAATCTAGGGAGCGATATTGTATACGGGTTAGGCAGTCGAGTGGAGTGACAGCGGGGCTGTTGATTAGTGTTGCGCTAACCGGAGCGAGTGTGGCGGTTGCAGGCACGATCAGCTTTGTTGGACTCATGGCTCCCCATCTTGCTCGTCAACTGGTAGGACCCACCACCCACGAAGGACTGTTTCCAACAGCGGCTCTCATCGGTAGCCTAATTGTAACGATGGCAGATTTGCTGGGTCGTGTATTGTTTGCTCCAACTGAGTTACCTTGTGGAGTGATTACCGCAGTTGTCGGTGCTCCCTGCTTTCTGTATCTGCTCTATCGAAATCGCAATGGATGATGTGCCTGTGAGTGGGAGAGGCAGGAAAAAGAGAGGAGTTCCTTAAACTCGCACGAGGTGGGTAACGTGATATTGCTTGACTTCTTGGAAGGATGGAGTTTTACCAGAATCATGAGCAGTCATCACAAAACCATTGACCTCGACTCTAGCTTTGTAGGCACAGGGGAGATTGCGCCTCACAAAATCAATCTGCACGTCAGCCCACAATTCATTGCTTTCATCGATCGCTAGAACGCACCCCGATTTTTCATAAGTAAGCCAATCCCAGCCTTCTTGCATCCAAATTTCTCGCTCAGCGATTTGCTCAAACTTGCCGAGTCCTGCCCAGCCGCGATAGAAGGGACGCAATCCAGCAACAGAGCCGTTCCGATGAACCAACAGATCTAACATCTCCGGTTCTAAATGTCCCCAGTAGCGTCCTTCTGGTAAATCTACCAAGGTTGGGGCAAATTGATGTCCACCAAAATGGCTGACTCGCCATACGCGCAACTGCCCATTGGACACAGCAGCATAGTCTTGGCGTAACGTTTGATAAATGGGATAGCCAAACCGGGCACACGCAACATCCACATTGCCGTGGGTGCAGATCATCAACTCATGGATGTGGCTTGTGTCTTGCTGATAGCGATCGAACTGTGAAAGGTCATAAGATTGCTGATCAAGCAAATGCTTCAGGAGCGTCGTGGTGAAGTGACCCACTTCTGCATCGGGAATCAGAAATTCCTGTTTCTCAAACTGAGCAAACAACCGTGCAGGACGGCGGTAAAACAGCACACGGGTCAATCCGGGTTGAGAGTACTGATGATCGGGCGCGATCGCCATGACTCTTAACTTGATTTCATGCTCAATTCTCATACTCCGAATTTGCATCAGAATTGGCTGCAACGTTGGATTCTCTAACCAACGCTGAGGCACCCACGGAAGCGGCATTTCCATCACCAGCCAGTAGTCACTCGGTTCGACTGAGCCGATCGGATCTTCGCCGCTGGTTTTAGAAATCACAGAGCAGAACTGGCAAGAGGAGGGTGAATTATCAATTGGCATCATGACAGGAGCTATGCGTTTTAAGTTGGAATGAACAAGGGAACCTCCTACACCCTACCTCCTTGTCCCTGCTCTGCGTCATGGTCTGGCACGATCGTTTCTACATCCCGCAGGCTCGGAAAGGCATATCCACCTAACCCAATCAAGGCACCGCAGAAACAAAAAATTGTGTACTGTAAAGCCATTCCAGCCCCTGCGCCGATGCCAAAGACACCACCAAAAATGCTCGACAAACGACCATTTGAACTCATAGCAGGTTCAAACACATAATCGGCTAACGGTCCTGCGATCGCTAATCCGAGTGGGGATGTGATCTGTGCAATCAAGTAGCGAGAGGCAAACACGCGACCCTGCACATCTGGTTCTACTTTGGATAGCCAGATGGCTTGATTGGAGCTATCAATCGCAGGAGCAAAGACCCCGGCTCCAAATCCGGCAATCATCCAACTTAGAGGTACACGACCCAAGCCAATAATCATCTTACTCAGGCTGGTGAGTGCGGTACCCAGCAATAAGCCATGAATGCGACGCTGAGAACCACCCCAAACACTTAGTGCGATCGCACCCACAATTCCTCCAACTCCGATCGCCGATCGAACAGTGGCTAATACAGTGGCATCATTGCTACTCCGAGCCAGAATCATGGCTGGACCGAGGGCTAAACTCACAGTATCGACTAAGTTAAAACTCAGCCAAAAGATCAAAATTGCCAATAGACTGGGACGCTTGAGTAAATAGCGAAAGCCAAACGTGAATTGTTGCCAGAGAGTTTGATGGGCGATGCTAGTAGATTTTCGAGTGGGTTGCGGAATCGATACGCACAAGATGGTGCTGATAGCCATCACAAATGTCATTAAGTCGATCGCCAAAACACCTGTTAAACCGATCGTATAGTACAACACTCCTGCTAAAGCAGGTGCAATAATATAGGAGCCAGAGTAGGTAACGTAGGAACTCATGGCAGTCGCACGGGTGTAATGCTGTTTGGGAACAATCATCGTCATTGAGGCGGAGTACGCCAGATTTTGGAGATACCCAAACAAGCCATTCATCGCCGTTGTCACGTAGAGATGCCAGATTTGGAGATGATTGCTCAAAAACAACAGCAGAATCGCGATCGTAGAAAGTCCAGCGACCGTATCTCCTGCGATCATTAGCTGCTTGCGGTTGCCACGATCGACAATTAATCCGGCAAAAGATGCTGCAATGATCCGGGGAGTGTACGTGAAGAAGAAGAGCAGCGATAACGGAGTTGCTTGACCCGTTTGCTCCCACGCCCAAATGGTGATCGCGAAGTTGGTCATCTCAGAGCCAAGGATCGATGCCATTTGACCGCTCCAGATGATCAAGAAGGTGCGTAAGCTAGTGGGCTGAGTGTCTGGGGGCATGGGTCATTGCTTGACCAGATAGTTAGACAAATCATCTAAAACACGATTGGCGGCGAGGATACTGCGACCCACAGTCCACACTTTGCCATCGACTACATACACACGATTTTGTTTCACTGCGTCTAACTGCGAGAACAGGGGATCTTGTTTGAACTGATCGACGATCGTGTTGTTCGGATCGATCGCATTCCGAATCAAGAAAATTACATCGCCATTAATGCTCTTGAAATCTTCACGCGACACCTGGCTAGCAAAGATATCTGCTTTTTCTTGAGCAGGGGGGCGAGGCAACCCAACATCTTGCAAGATCGAACCTGGAAAACTGCCTGTCGTGTAGAACCCAAGTCGGTCTTGGAATCCAGCAACGAGCGATACACTGGTTTTCGTGAGTTGCTCTCCTAACCGCTGCTTGAGTTGATTGACTTGCTGGTTGTAATCATTGAGCAGGTTCTTAGCAACCTCCGTTTTGCCCAGCGCCTCCGCATATAGCGTCATGTGCTGTTTCCAGTTGCCTTCTCGACCGCTATCCTCGGCTAGAACTGTTGGCGCAATTTGCGAAAGTTGGTCGTAAAGTTGCTTGTGAACAATGGCGATGCCAAGAATCAGATCAGGCTTTAACGATACGATTTTTTCCAGATTGGGTGGAGCGGGAGAACTGCCAACCGTCTCAATGCCTTGCGTCTTGTCGCCCAGATAGGACGTTGTTCCTGGATAGAGGGCAGCACCGACGGGTTTCACCCCTAGCGTGATCGCGGTGTCGAGAACGGCATTATCCAAAACCACCACTCGTTGGGGGTTGGCAGGAACTTTGGTTTCGCCAAGCGCATGTTTCACAACCCGTTCAGCAGTAGTTGATTGAGACGATGGAGCAGTGCGGTCAACGGCTCCGGTTTGAGGAGCTTGATTACAGGATGAAACCACCAAAACGGTTAACCCGATGAGCGCGAAGAACTGGAGTGAACGCGATCGTTTCCTCAGCGATTTTTGCCAGCGATCGCGGTGGGATATTAGTAAATGCCATGAGCGGTTTAAGACACTCCACAGAGCAGTTAGATTCATGATCCTCAAGGGTCAGAAGGGGTCAAAATTCAATCGTGTAAAGCAGGCTAATCGTTCTGCCGGGAGCCGCAAAATTCTGAGTTTCAAAAAATCCAGTGCGCTCCTGCGAGGTGATTGGGAAATATTGCTCGTTCAACAAGTTCTGAACGCCCAAGGACAATGTTCCCTGCCCAAGCCGAACACTGCTGATCAGATCTAAGGTAGTGAAGCCACTAATTCTAAATCGATCTACGCCATCATTAAAGGCGCGATCGCGGTTCCCCACATGCAGTAGTTGGAGGCGATTTCGCCAACCGGGTAGGGTTTCGTTCTCGATGTAAGCAGAGAGCTTTAGCGGCTGAACTTCAATACTACTGAGTGCCAGGTAATTGTCATTATCATTGAGACTATTTTCTCCCTCGTTCCAGGTAATTGTTCCTCCCAGTCTCCAGGCACGGCTGGCTTGCCAATCGAGTGTCGCTTCAACTCCATAGTTGCGCTGTGGGGCACGAACTTGCTGCGTAATCCCATTGGGCCCTACTACCAGCGCACTGCCTAACTTGGAGCGGCTGTAGAACCCAGAGAGCGTCGCTTGTAGCGAATTCCAATTGCCCCGAACTCCCACTTCAAAACTATCAACTTTCTGCGCTTCCGTCTCCTGAAAGCTGTTGTTGACGCTGACAAATCGCGGCTCATTCAGCACTCGTCCAAAATCTGGCAGCGAGAACCCTTGAGCAAAGTTGGCAAACAGACTGATGGTGTCGGTTGGTTGATACACCACGCCCGCATTAAACACTACATCGTCAAAATTGTTCGACCCGCCTTGAATTTGTCGGTCAGTAAATACAGTAGTGTAGTCCTCAACATCAAATCCGATCCGGTTGTAACGCGCTCCCCCGCTCAGCGCCCACTGCGGACTGACCTCCCACTGCAATTGAGCAAATACCCCTAAGTTATCAATACTGTAAGGGGGAATGTTGTCGCGTGTCCCAATCACACGGGCAACCCGTCGTCCCGTGGCATTGTAGGTCAGCAGATCAATCACATCCAGAGGAACACCATTCTCTTCTTTGTTGTAATCAACCCCCCAAAGGACGTTGGCTGACTGCGATAAAGGCGTGCGAACTTGCAGCCTACCTCCCCAGTTTTCGGCTTCCAGTCGGTTTTGGAACACGAGTTGACGCAGCGGTCGCAGGTCAGCAAGGTCGTTACTAAAGAAGATGTTGCGATAGTACAACTGAGTGTCAAGCTGACTGCCAAAGATATTCTTATGGCTGTAGTTTAGGCTCGCAACTGTATTGCGTCGGGTTGGGTCGTTATCAAGTTCCCGTCCCCCAACGCATAAGACACGGGCTTTTTGTCTGCCCGGAAGGGCTAACACAATCGGATCGGTAATGCAGTCACTGTCTCGACGATCGCGGAAGTGATTGACGCTCACCTGCAACCGCTGCTGCTCATCAATATTAACGCCGATTTTTGCCAACGCATTGATCGATTCTGTATCGTCGATATCTTCAAATGGGATGCGATCGCCCTCCGCATCAAAGAAGCTTCCTGAAGAGGACAACGACAGATCAAACCGATAATCAAAAATGCCTTGTGTTCCTGAAATGCCGTATTGACCCAGAAAGCCAAAACTATCGCCTTGCAGTTTGCCCAGTGCAGCATTGGTTCCTAAGCTCACCCGCGATGTAAAGTCCTTGGTGGGTCTGCCCGTGATGATATTGATGATTCCCCCAGTTGCATCTGCCCCGAAAATGGCACTGGGTCCACGAATCACTTCAACCCGTTCAACCGCAGAGGGATCAATGGTACGGAGTTCTGTAAAAAATCGGTTGTTGGTGGTCTGGGGCACTCCATCGATCAACACAGCAGGTGGACGCCCCCGCAGATTCTGACCGCGATTTCGAGTCGTCAACGTTGGAGGACCAAAACCGGGGACGAGTTTGCCAAGAATGTCTCCCAGGTTGTTATTGAGTGCCCGTTGTTCCTCAATTTGTTGGCGAGTAATCACCGTCACACTGCGCGGCACGTTCTCTACTGTTTCTTCTGTGCGCGTTGCTGTGACGACAACTTCTTCTTCTTCGGGTTCTTCTGCTAGTTCTTCTTCGGGTGCTTCTGCTCCAGAAACGGGCGCTTCAGTCGCTGGTGTGATCCCCAGCACTAATCCACTGGGTCTAGATTGCACTTGTGCGATCGCGGCAGATCCCGTGACACTCACCTGCACTCGATTTGCATTCAACTGGGTGACTGTAACCGCTGTGATGCTGTCGCCAGGGTTTTCTGCACGAAACTCCTTGCCTTCTGGCAGAGCTAATACAGCATTGGGAATGTCAGCGATCGCGGTGTTGCCCTCAACTCGTGTCGTGGCTTGCAGGGCTGCACCCTCTGCGGTTTCTAAAACTACCTCGATCCCAGTTGGCGTTGGGTTAATCCGTACTCTGGTCACTTGCGCCACGCCAATTCTACTAGGGTCTTGAGCCAACAAACTTGCAGCACTAGTCGAAGGCTGCTTTAGCTCACCAATTCGGGGAACTTCTGAAATTACTGATTTGTCTCGCTGCTCTATTTCCGCTAAAACTGCCTGAGTCATTAGCAAAACCGTTGAGCTTGTGAGCCACACTCCAAAAAGTAATGTTCGTAGCTTCAATTCAGGTTCCTCCATTCCCAATGAAATAATCCAGGTCATCTGCATGACCGTTTATTAAAAATCGTTAGTATTAACTAAAACAGAATACACTGATTGGCTTCTTGGCAATCAGAAAATTAAGAAGATAGGCTTATTAGACTTGTTTATCATTCTGTTGAAGAGCATCAATGTTTTGAACTCTAGCGGCTCTTCCTAGACTCAGGTCGGAATCATGACAAAGATCTGGCTCAGTGAGGCTGATTGCGATCGCGAAGCCATCAATGTTCAACTTCAAAGCGTACAACACGGTTACGCCTAAGACCTCTTGCTGGGTTTAGGGATGATCGCGGGAAGCAAGTTTTATTTGAGAAAGATTTTTAATATAGCTTGTCAATATCTAGCGTTCTATATTAATCTTACCCATGACTATTAGGAATAATTCTCAGAAAGCGATGGAGCTAACTTCTATGATTCCAATAAGTGCAAAGTAATTAGGCAAGGGTAGATTTACAGCGACGGAAACTAGTGGAGCAGTTGCAGCATCGATCGATGCTTTGGCTATGCGCTGCTCACTACAACAACGTTCTTTAGAGTATCGAGTCGCTTCCGGTGGGCTAGAAACCAAACAAGGGTGCATTCCATGTCTGCTTTTCTCAATTCTTCACCTAACCTGCTGGAAGCTTCGTTCGTTGATATCGTGCGATCGCGAGCCATCCATCAACCTCATCAGATTGCCTATGGATTTCTGGTGGATGGAGAAACTGAAGAAATTCGCATCACGTATCAGGACTTTGATCGGCGAGTGCGAGCGATCGCGGCTCAATTGCAGTCGCTCAATTCATCGGGTAGCCGAGCATTATTGCTGTATCCACCGGGGTTGGACTTTATTGCTGCATTTGTTGCATGTCTCTTTGCCAATGTGATTGCCGTTCCAGCCTATCCACCCCGCCGCAATCAACACCTAAATCGGCTCCAGGCAATCCTTGCTGACTCCCAGGCAACAATTGCGCTGACTACATCAAGCATTCGATCGGGGGTAGATCACTGGTTTAGTGATGCTCCAGAACTAGCAGCCCTACGCTGGCTGGCAACCGACACAATTTCTGATCAACACGCCGAAGACTGGCAGCCAACCCCGATCAGCCGCAATACGCTAGCGTTTCTTCAATACACCTCTGGCTCTACTGCAACGCCCAAGGGGGTGATGGTTAGCCACGGCAATTTGCTGCACAACTCTGCCTGCATTCAGCGAGCGTTTGGTTTGAGTTCCAGCAGTGTATCGGTTACCTGGCTACCGAGCTTTCACGATATGGGATTGATTGATGGCATCCTCCAGCCCATGTATAGCGGGTTTCCAGGATATTTAATGCCTCCTGTCTCGTTTCTGCAACGACCCATCCGATGGCTAGAAGCGATCTCTCGCTATCGAGCAACCCATAGCGGCGGTCCCAATTTTGCCTACGATTTGTGCAGCCGCAAGGTTACGCCCGAACAACGAAAAACCCTGGATCTGAGCAGTTGGTGGACTGCCTACAATGGGGCTGAACCGATTCGTTCAGAAACCCTGCAACAGTTTGCTGAAACCTTCAAATCCTCTAGTTTTCAAGCAAAATTTCTCTATCCCTGCTATGGACTGGCTGAAGCCACGCTGATGGTTTCAGGAAAGGGACTGCAAGACGCACCCACGACTTGCACCGTTGAAGCGGAGTCGATCGCTCAAAACTACATTAGAGAAGTTTCCACCAGCGATCGCACTGCCAGAACGCTAGTCAGTTCTGGTCGCGCTGTTTTAGACACTACGATCGCGATTGTTCATCCCGACACGCGAACCCGATGTGTGCCCGATCAAGTGGGAGAAATTTGGGTTGCTAGCCCTAGCATTGCTCAAGGCTATTGGCAACGTGCTGAGGAGACCGATCGCACCTTCCAGGCTTATTTAGAGGACACCGGGGAAGGTCCATTTCTACGAACAGGAGACTTGGGATTTTTGAGAGAAGGTCAGTTGTTTGTCACCGGACGACTGAAAGATTTGATCGTCATTGGAGGAGTCAACTACTATCCTCAAGACCTTGAGCAAACCGTTGAAACGAGCCATCCAGCCCTACGTCCGGGTGCAGGAGCAGCGTTTTCTGTTGAAATGGCGGGGGAAGAGCGGCTGGCGATCGCGCATGAATTAGAGCGCAGCTATTTGCGGAACGCAGATCTTGATGCTGTGATTTCGACCATTCGTCAGGCGGTAGCAGAACAGCATGATTTGACGGTCGAGGTTGTGCTGTTGCTCAAGACGGGCAGCATTCCTAAAACATCGAGCGGCAAAATCCAGCGCCATGCCTGCCGCAAGGAATTTCTGGCGGGCAGCCTCCATCCGGTACACCAATGGACACTCAATCCTGGCAACAAAACCGTTAATTCCTTCACTCAACCGTTAACGGCTGTACCGCGATCACTCACGTCGCCTCAGCCCGCTCAACCTGTTGCAACGATTCAACATTGGCTAGTGGCTCGACTGGCACAAACGCTACAGCTTGAACCTAGCGAAATCGAAGTTGATCAGCCGTTTGCTTATTATGGTTTGGCATCGAGAGAAGCCGTTGGTTTAATCGCTGAATTGGAAGATTGGCTGGGTTGCCGCCTCGCTCCCACACTGGCGTATGACTACCCCTCGATCGCCGCCTTATCTGATTACTTGTCGGGTGAACGGGTAGATGCTAGAACCGTTCAGCAATCCTCGGCAATGCCGCACTCTGCAACTGACGCGATCGCCATTGTTGGCATGAGTTGCCGATTTCCGGGTGCAAGTAATCTAGACGAGTTCTGGCAATTACTCCAAAATGGCATTGATGCGATCGCAGAAGTGCCGTCAACCCGATGGAATGCTGGCGACTTCTACGATCCAAACTCTGATGCGGTTGGCAAGATGAACACTCGCTGGGGAGGATTTTTGCATCATGTCGATCAATTCGATCCTCACTTTTTTGGAATTTCGCCACGAGAAGCGGCTCGCATCGACCCCCAACATCGGCTACTGATGGAGGTGGCTTGGGAAGCACTGGAAGATGCGGGCTATGCTCCTGAGCAGTTAGCCGGAAGCCAAACCGGAGTATTTGTCGGTATTGCCTCCAGTGATTATTCGCAACAGCAGTTCAGTTGTCCTGATGCGATCGATGCTTATGCCGGAACAGGTAATGCTCACAGTATGGCAGCCAACCGTTTGTCTTACCTCCTGGATTTGCGCGGACCGAGTTTAGCGGTAGATACGGCATGTTCTGCATCATTGGTTGCCGTTCACTTAGCTAGCCAAAGCTTACACAGCCAAGACTGTGATGTAGCGATCGTAGGTGGTGTGAATTTAATCCTCAATCCTCAGTTGACGATCGCCTTGTCGAAAGCAAACATGATGGCTCCAGATGGTCGGTGTAAGCCGTTTGATGCTGCCGCAAATGGGTATGTCCGCAGCGCGGGCTGTGGAGTCGTCGTTCTGAAGCGATTGACTGAAGCGAGGCGAGAGGGCGATCGCGTGCTGGCGATTCTACGAGGCTCAGCCGTGAATGAGGACGGTCGCAGCAATGGGCTAACTGCTCCGAATGGACTCGCTCAACAATCGGTGATTCGTCAGGCGTTGGTGCGGGCTGGAGTCGAACCCGCTCAGATTAGCTATGTTGAAGCGCACGGCACGGGAACGTCTCTAGGAGATCCGATTGAGGTTGAGTCTTTGAAAGCCGTTTTGCTGCAAGCTCGTTCTGCTAATCAGGGATGTGCGATCGGGTCTGTCAAAGCCAATATTGGTCATTTAGAAGCGGCGGCTGGAATTGCAGGATTGATCAAAACTGTATTGGCGTTACAGCATCGCCAAATTCTGCCACAACTACATTTGCACCAGATCAATCCGCTGATTGCTCTACAAAGCACTCCCTTTTCAATTCCAACATCACTACAGTCATGGAATGTTGAATCTGGCAATCGGTTTGCGGGTGTAAGTTCCTTTGGATTTGGTGGCACGAATGCTCATGTGGTGTTGGAGGAAGCATCCGTTGAAGTCACGGTGAGTAAGAAGGCGGAGGAGCAGAACAATTTAGCGGGGCTGGAACGTCCGCTACAGGTAAGCTAAACAACAGCTAAATTGCATAAAATAAAGCTGCCGTCTTGGTCAGTACTTTATGCCAGTGCGAAACTATTTGAGTCAGATGCAGCAAGCGAACCTGCAAAAAGCAGTTCGAGAGAGCGAAGATCGGCATACCCGACAGCGAGCGTTGATCTTGTTGCTGAGAAACGATGGCAAAACGTATGAGGAGATCAGCGCTTTTCTAAACTGCTCCTACCGCAGTGTGGCGCACTGGTGCGTAGAAGGCAACCCAGATGACTTGGAGAGCCTTCGAGATGGCCGGTCTGAGGGCAACTATCGCAAAGCGACTCCAGCCTACATTGAGCAATTGATGCGAGTGGTGGAACAATCACCGAGTGAGTTGGGCTATGAGTTGGGCAGATGGACGGCAGAGCGACTCGCAGTGTATCTGGCAGAGAACACCGGAATTGCTTTGAGTGGAATGCAAGTGCGGAGGATTCTCAAACAAAAAAAGTACGTCTACCTCTGGGCAAAGTATAGTCTGGAGGATAAACAAAACCCGCAGCACCGCCAAGCGTTTCGCGCCGAACTGAGGCAGAAGCTAGCCGTATCTGTGCAGGAACCCGCCAAGCTTC